>QHOJ01000252.1 GCA_003218735.1 Verrucomicrobiota bacterium | reverse complement strand
CTGGAAAGGTTTTATTGCGGTCGGAGCGGCGGGCGTTTAGACAAATCCCAATCTGACTCGCCACATAAATCTGGCAGCTGCCGCCAACGAGAAGACGGCGTGATATCCGTGGCCGTGGGTTTCCGTCACATGTCTTCGAGTGGCTTGCCCTTTGTCTCACGAACAAGCTTCATCACAAACACAATCGAAACGGCCGCGAAGACCGTGTAAAGGCCATACGCACCGCCAAGACCGAAGGCGCCAAGGAGAATCGGAAATGTCATCGTGATCGCGAAGTTCGACATCCATTGGACGACCCACATCACCGGGCCCCAGGAAACCCCAAAGCAAAAGATGTAGGCGTTTGCCGCAATTAGCGCGGAAAGACCGGCGGAACCGGTCAGTGCTAGCTTGCCGTGCTCATCTAGGGGAGCAGAGGCAAAGATCAATGCCAGGGCGCACAGAGTGAGCGCCATGCCGATGGAACCGAAAATCAGGAGCGGCTTGCGGCCCAAATGGTCCACCAATGCGATCGCCACGAAGGTCGAGCCAATATTGACCGCACCGCTGATCACGTTTTGCAAAAGCGCGTTGGCCTCCGAGAATCCGGCCGCCCGCCACAGAACTTCGCCGTAATAAAAAACGACGTTGATGCCGACAAGTTGCTGAAACGCTGCCAGACCGATGCCGACCCAAAGAATCGGACGAATTTTTTTTATCAACGGATCGTAGAGGTCGCTTACGCGCGGTTTGTGACCCATCCTCAAAGTCTCCTGAATCTCGCGAACCTTCTTATTTGGATCGGGATGGCCTAATCGCGCGAGCACGGTGCGACCAGTTTCTGCCCGGTTCGCGGCGACCAGGTAACGCGGCGACTCGGGAATGAAAAGCAAACCGAGAAGGAAAACGGCCGCGGGAATGATTTCAGCCCAGAACATCCATTGCCAGGCTTGGAAACCAAACCAAAAGGGACTGGCGGCAGTGCCGGCCGCGCCCGCGAAGAGATAGTTGCTGAAAAACGCAAAGAACAATCCGAGGACGATGGCCAGTTGTTGCAACGAGGCGAGGCGTCCGCGAACTGCCGAGGGAGCGATCTCGCTGATGTAAGCCGGGCAGATAATGCTGGCCGCACCGACCGCGAGGCCGCCCATCACGCGGTACAAGATGAATTCGAGCGATCCATGCGCGACGCCCGATCCCCACGAACCCAAGACAAAAAGAACAGAGGTGACGATCAGCACCGAACGTCGTCCGAATTTGTCCGCCAGAGTTCCAGCAATGAACGCTCCGACCGCGCAGCCAAGAAGGATCGACGCGACGTTAAATCCGGAGCCGAGATTGGAGGAATGAAACGCCCGATTGAGAGCGTCCACTGTTCCATTGATGACACCGCTGTCGAAACCAAAAAGAAAACCACCGAGCGCAGCCACCGCTGATATCGCGAGAATATAAAACTGATTGCGGCTCGCGTTGTCCTGGGCCGTTGACGGTTTGTCCATGGCTTGGTTTCTGTCCAGTGGCCGGTTTAGAAATCTACGCGGACCTGACAGCCGAGGACGAGCGCATTGTCGATCTGCGAGATAGAAGAGCGCGTCGAGAGATAGAATCCAGGTACGTTTCGGTTGAGATCGAGTAACCGCGCGAAAATCGGACGATGATTGTTAAGGCCTAGTTGCGGGCCGTTGAGGATTGATCTTGTGGTCGAAGCGGACGTTTGCGTGATTCCAAGAAAGCGACCAATGCGTCAAGCTCCTGCGGCTTAAGCGAGCTGCCAAACGCGGGCATGTTGTTCCCGCCGTTAACAATTCGGATCACCATGTTGTCATGGGTCAATTTGTCTGCGATGTGAGTGAGATCCGGCCCGCGGCGACCGCCATGACCCTGGATCAGATGACAATTGAGACACGCTTTGTCGTGAAAAAGCTGCGCGCCTTGGAAGACCGGGCCGCTCGTTGCACCGACAACTTTTTCGCTGAGCGGCAACGCTTGGAAATTTGGCGACCACGGCGATTGCTGCCCTTCTATCCAGAGCGAGCCAATCATAATCACCGACAAGCACACGACCGCAATCGCCCATGGGCGTCGAGACGCAGCGCGCTCTCCTTTGTGATTCAGGACAGGAATAATCAGCAACAGCATGCCGAGAAGAACGGGCATCAGAATCATGACGTAGCCTTCAATTCTGACCGGGATCAACGCGAGGAGCGCGAAGTACCAAAGGAGATACCAGTCGGGACGCGGATCGGCGACGAGCACGCTTGGATCAGGCGGCTTGTCGAGCGCGGGTGGTCCGATGAAATGCGCAAGCAGCGCTATGGTCAGAATTAGCCCGGTGCAAACGATGACATCGCGCCACGCCAGGTCCGGCCAAAATGGGCGGCCGCTTTTTTTGAGCAGTTCGTCATACTCCTTGCGATAAGTCTCCGGGTTAACCGGTTTGCCGGCAGTCGGCGGTTCCGAAATGCCGTGGCGTAAAACGAGCCAGAGGTGCAGACCGATAAAGCCAAACATGATTCCGGGGAGGACAAAGACGTGGATCGCAAAGAAGCGGCTTAAGGTCGCGCCGCCGATCGTGTTGCCTCCCAGGATAAAGCGCGCCAGCCAGTCGCCGACTAACGGAACGCGACCGGCTTGCTCAGCTGCTACCACTACCGACCAGGCCGCCGTTGAATCCCAGCGCAAGGGAATTTATAGGAGCCGAACAAAAACGTTTGGGCCATGTGCGCCCCGATCATCAACACCATGGCGGAAGCGCCGTAGTAATGGAGTCCGCGCAGAAAACGACCGAACGGCGCGTTGTTGGTAATGAAGACGAGCGTCTCGTAGGCCTGCGAAGACGAAGGAATAAAAGAGAATGCCAAAACCACGCCGCTCGCCACTTGCACGATGAATGCAATCAAGGTCGCGGTGCCAAAGACGTACCACCATTTCGCATCCTGCGGCGCGATGTGCTTCATCGGAGCGAGCAGCACGCTGATCCCAATCCGGTCATCGAGCCAAAGCCAAACCGTTTTGAAGAGCTGCTTCATAAGGTCGTGACGATTGGAACCACGACCGATTTCATTTTCACTTCGCCATTCTCGACGCGCACGTCGTAACGAAAGAGAGGATGCGGCGGCGGACCGGCAGCGACTTGTCCATCGCGGTAGTAAACGCCGCCGTGACAAGGACACATGAAGAGGTCGGCGCCCTCCATCCAGCGCACCGGACAGCCGAGGTGAGTGCAGTTAGCCGAGAATGCGATAAAATTGCTTTCGTCTTGGCGTCGCAACCAAACCGCATTCTTTGCCGTAACGCCAGCCCACGGCAATGGCGATGAATCGATAACAGTGACACTGACAGTCTTGCCGATTTGAAAGTCGTTCACTTTGCCGACAGTCACCCAATTCTCGGGCGGCTTGCGAAACAGCGGCGCGACGATGAAGCCAACCAGTGGGATTCCGACGACGGCAGCGCAAAAGCCGGCCAGCGCGATCGAGAGTTTCTCGAAAAAGCGGCGCCGGCTAATCGCTTCGGGCGCTTCGACGTTCAGGACTGAGTGGTCAGTGATGTTTTCGTTCATTACGAATTTCTGTGATCCATCCCGCGAGCGAGGCGCCGAAGAGGACAAGACCGACAACAAAGACGACCCATGAAGTGATCAAGCCCCAAAAGAGAAACGCCGTTCCCATCGCTAACCCGGCGGGGAAATAGGTGGGATGTGGAAGGGGTTCCGCTGGCAACTGCTCCCAATCCGGATGTGGATTAGATTTTTCGTCAGGCATGAGATTTCTCCGGCTGCGTGGCGGAATCCGAGTGCCAGCGAGCGAGCTGGGCCAGGATTGCCGTGAGGTAAATCAAACACATCGGAACCCACATTATCAGTCCGCCGATTTGCTGGTCCCTGTCACTCGTTAGGCCCCACTGGCCGCGGATAAGATTGAGTATCCCTAGCCGATCAATCGGTTGTTGGTAAGCGGGGCAAATCGAAACTGGCGCGAACGTCAGAATAATTCCCAGGATGCTGCAAGCAGTGCAGGCGGTGAACAGGTAAACAATTCCCGCGGGTGGCGAAAGCCGGTCTGCATCGCGCGGAGCGAGCGCCTGCCACCAGAACACGCTTCCCATTAGAAGCAGCGAGGTTGTTTGGATGACGGAAACGGCCCTCAACGTCGTCGCCGCGTTGCAGAGCGCAGGCGCGTGCCAGAGCCACATCGCGCCAACTCCCGCAATCCAACCAATGAGCGGATGAGTGAAAGTTCTAAGT
>QHOJ01000251.1 GCA_003218735.1 Verrucomicrobiota bacterium | reverse complement strand
CGGGGAGAAGCGCGAGGAAGTTACCTATGTCGATGTTGTGCTTTGGTCGCGCCTGGCTGAGATCGCCGGCGAATACTTGAAAAAAGGCCGCCCGATTTTCATCGAAGGGCGGCTCCAGCTTGACACGTGGGATGATAAACAAAGCGGTCAAAAACGGAGCAAGCTGCGCGTTATTGGCGAAACAATGCAGTTGCTTGGCAGCCGGCCCGGCGGCGGCACCGCTCCGGCAGAAGCCGGAGATGAAGATCGACAAGCGCGTTCCAGCGGCAAGCCGAGCGCGCCACCTGCCAAATCTGCTGCGCCAGCCGAGCCGGACGACGACGAAATTCCGTTTTGACCAGCAAAGCGAATGGTAGAGGCGGACCGACGGGCCGTCCAACTGCGCGACGCTAAACCTCTTTGACTACAGCGCGGCGGGCGGTCACGCCGTGCCACTTAAAATGACTTCCACTGAGGCTTGTATCGCGCTGAACATGCTGCCAACCGTCGGGCCGGTGCGACTGCGCAAACTGCTGGAAGTTTTTCGAACCCCGGAGCGGGTGCTGACCGCGAAACGTCACGAGCTTCGCGCCGTGGAAGGAATCGGCGGTGAAGTGGCCGACCAAATTGCAGCCTGGGAATCAACCGTCGATCTTCCAGCCGAACTTAATCGCATCCGCGATTTCGGCGCGACTGTCATCACACAGGACTTGCCCTCATATCCTCGGTCGCTCCGGGAAATTCACGCCCCGCCAATCGTGCTTTACGTCTGGGGTGAAATTCAGGAGCGTGACAATCACGCCATCGGGATCATCGGCGCCCGGCAGACGACGCACTATGGAAGCGAATCGGCGAAGAAGCTTGCG
>QHOJ01000250.1 GCA_003218735.1 Verrucomicrobiota bacterium | reverse complement strand
GCCTCGAACTTGCGTATCGCAATGGAAGCGTTTGTCCCACCGAACCCGAAGGAGTTCGAAAGAACGGTCCGCAGCGCCGCCGGCCGCGCTTTGTTCGCAATGACGTTTAGATCGATATTTTCGTCTGGAGCGCCAAAATTGATATTACCAGGAAGAAATTGATGCTGGAGCGCCAGCAGGCAGACAATAACCTCGATCGCACCTGCCGCGCCTAACGAATGCCCCATCATGCCTTTCGTCGAGCTTACCGGCACGCGGCCAAATAATTCGCTGATTGCTTTTCCTTCGGCGGCGTCGTTAAAAGGCGTAGCCGTTCCATGCGCATTGATGTAATCGATTGCATCCGCTGAAATCTGCGCGCTCTCCAAGGCTCGCTCCATTGCCCGTCGCGGCCCGATGCCCGACGGATCGGGCTGCGTGAGGTGAAAATTATCGGTCGACATGCCATAGCCTGTTACTTCTGCGAGAACGCGTGCGCCTCGTGCTCTAGCGGCATCGAGATTTTCCAGGGCGAGAATCGCTGCGCCTTCACCCAAGACCATGCCAGTGCGATCTCGATCAAACGGGCGGCATTTTTCCGGCGTCGAGGCCTGAAGCGAATCAAACCCGACAAAGACCAGTTCCGAGAGTGCGTCGTAACCACCGGTCAATACGCGCTCATAACGGCCCGATCGCACGCATTCAAACGCATGGCCGATCGCGTTTGTGCCCGAGGCGCATGCATTCGAAATTACCTGACACGGTGCAGAAATTCCGAATGTTTCCTGCGCATCAATCACCGGCTTTTGTGCAGGGTAATTTGCGATCCAGGTCGGCGAATGTCGCAAGCTGCCATGCCGTTTTAACGCGCGAAAATAATCTTCGCCGTAAGACATGCCACCGCTGGTTGTCCCGACTATCGTCAATTCAGGCTTGAATTGCGGCGATTGTGCCAGCGCTTCGCCCAGCGCGGAGATCATCATGTGCGATGCACGGTGTAACCGTCGTGCGCGGCCTGCTTTGCTTCGATTACTTAGCAGGCGCTCATCAGACACTTGACCCGCAGTTTTGCATCGGCATTCGGCCACCGAAAATCGGGTCACGCGAGTGATGCAGTCCCGTGCTTCTTGCAGGGAATCGAGCGTCTCGCTCAGTCCGAATCCGAGCGGGCTAACCACGCCCGCTGCCACTACCGCAACGCGGGCAGTGATGTTTTTTCCGTTCGGAACGGCAGGTTTAGGCATTTTTGACAAAAAATCGGCTACGAGAGCTTTCGCGAGTTGATCCGCGATTTCCTATTGCTTTCTTAAAACAAGCATTTTACTAATGACACTGAAACGAAAACGGAAGCTTGGAAGTTGGTGAATTGTCAGTTGAGTTTATTCAGTGGCGATTTGAAATCCGATAAGCGGGAACAGTGACCTGGCTGCGTTTTCCAGAATAAACTCAATGGGAACTAAATTATACGTAGGCAATCTTTCCTTCAACACGACGGAAAACGAACTGCAGGAGCTTTTCGCACAGGCTGGTCCCGTGCAGGAAGTCACTCTCATGCAAGATAAATTCACCGGCAAGTCGCGTGGCTTTGCTTTTGTCACGATGGGTTCGGAACAGGACGCTCAAAACGCCATTTCGAAATTCAACGGCCAGACCATTGAAGGTCGGCCGTTAACCGTAAACGAGGCGCGCCCGCGAGAGGCCCGGCCACCCGGCGGTGGCGGACGCGGTTACGGCGGGGGCGGGGGCGGCTACGGTGGAGGGGGCGGGTACGGCGGTGGTCGCCGCGGTGGCGGCCAGCGAAGAGGGCACTAAAACTCGCGAAAACATCCGCTGCGCCCGGCGCTTTTTAGGCCTCCTGACGCAAGGAGGCGATTAGCCACCCAACACCGATAGGAAAAAGTTGGGCAGGGCTGGATTCGAACCAGCGAAGGCGTAAAGCCAGCAGATTTACAGTCTGCCCCGTTTGGCCACTCCGGAACCTACCCCTTTCGTGCGCAGGAACACAGGCATTCTCCTGTGCTGCCAGCCCTAAACCTTTTCGGGGCTGTTCTCAACGCGAGCACTTATTGTCGATCTTTATCCGAAAAATTCAACGATGGCGTTGACCACGTAGCGTTGCGCGTCGCGATGAATCTCTGGATAAATTGGTAATGCCAGTGTCTCGCAAGCGGCGCGTTCCGTTTCCGGAAAATCGCCATTCTTGTAGCCGAGATATGAAAGAGCTTTTTGCTCGTGCAATCCGATCGGGTAATAGATCGCCGTTTCGATCTCTCGCTTCGTGAGATGCTCGCGCAGAGCATCGCGCCTTGGCGTGCGGATAACGTATTGATGCGCGATTAGGTTCCGCTGGCAAAATAATTTTCTTCGTCAAACCGGCGTGCGCGAATTCTGCGCGGTAGAAATCTGCAACGGCGCGTCGCGCCGCTGACCAGTTTTCCAAATGCGGAAGTTTGACCGCGAGAATTGCCGCCTGGATTTCGTCGAGGCGAAAATTGCCTCCGACGACGTGATGATAATAGCGCGGTTCCATTCCTTGATCGCGGAGAATGCGCAATTTCTTCGCCAACGCAGCATCCCGGCAAATAATCATTCCCGCATCACCAGCGGCCCCCAGATTTTTCGAGGGATAAAAACTGAAAAAGCCCACTTCACCCATCGTTCCCGCTTTCGCTGTTCGTTCGCCAAACGGATACTCGGCGCCAATTGCTTGCGCTGCGTCTTCAATGACATCGAGCTGGTAATGTTCCGAAATCCGATGAATTGGGTCCATCTCACAACACAAACCGAACAAGTGAACAGGAATAATCCCGCGGACCTTTTCTCCACTCCTGGTTTTTAATTCACCATTCGAATCGGCCTGGCAGTTTTTCTCGATGTATTCCTCAATCGCGGATGGAGAGATGTTGTACGTTGCCGGATCGATATCGACGAAGAGCGGTTTCGCGCCGGTGCGCGCGATGCAGCCGGCGGTCGCGAAAAATGTGTAAGGCGTGGTGATGATAGCATCGCCGCGTCCGATGCCGAGCGCCATCAAAATGGCCAGGAGAGCGTCTGTCCCGGAGGAAACACCGATTGCATGCGGTGCGTCGCAATAAGTGCGGATCGCTTTCTCGAAGGCCTCGACTTCCGGCCCGAGTATGAAGCGTTGGCTTCTCAGGACTGCATCGATTGCCGCCTGGATTGGCTCAGCGAGAGCGCGATATTGTTCTCTTAAATCGAGCAGCGGCACGCGCATGGCGCGAAAAGCATGGCAGTTTCGCTCCTCGGTTCAATCTGAAGTTTGCCCTCAGAAGATAGACTTCCAGTCTGTCTCGGCCGACAAGCATCCTGCTTGTCGAATA
>QHOJ01000249.1 GCA_003218735.1 Verrucomicrobiota bacterium | reverse complement strand
TTGTCACTTTCGGAGTGAACCGCCAAAAGAAACTGCTCCGCTGCTTCGCGGACGCGGCCCATCTTGAGGTAGAAGCCGCCCAGCGAATTGGCCGCTTCCGCATTGTCCGGCTCGAGCCGCTGCGCTGTCCGCCAATGCTCGATGGCTGCTTCTGCCCCCCCGTTTTCCCAGAGAAATGCGGCAAGGGCATTGTGCGCCGGGACAGACTGCGGATTGTCCCGGACGAGTTGATAGTAGATTTGCTCCACACGCAAACGCTCTTTCTCCGCTACGTTGGGATTCGCGAGCGCCTCCGCCGCCTTATCGGCCGCTTTGATTTCTATCCACGTTTTTGCCGACGCACCGATGGATTGCGCACGCGCGAGCACAAGCGTAAAGAGCAGAATGAAGAGCGCGACGGCAGCCCGCTTGCATTTACTCCAGTTGCTCCGCCCGCGCGGTTGCTGACTATCATAGCTCTCGCTCTTTCTGAAGAGATTCACTTTTGCAAAAAATAGAATTCGCTGAAGCCACTGACAACCATTATTTTACGGGAGACTTACTTCTTTCTTCGGGAAGCGTTTGATTAAACCACAAAACAGCAACGAAAAAGGCGCCGCGGGCAGACGGCAAAGAAGGCTGGAGTCACTTCAGCGACTTGTCGCAAACGATAGGTCCTTACGTCGCGTATTTCGCGACATCTGGCAACGGGTGGAGAGCGTGATGAGCCGCTTGCGCGTTGGTGTCATGCCAGTAAAATCGGCCGGTGCTCTCTCAGCCCGATTCAGCTCGCTCCAATTCCGAGCGGGCCGACAAGATCCTCGAACTGATGTCCAGATTAATGGAGTATCGGCATCAGGAGGTACGCCACCGTTTGGAAAAAGTTGGCCGAGCGGCGTCGATGTTACATCTCGATGTATTACTGCTTATCTATCACTTCGCCAGGAACGCAAAGGGAGACGTCCTCGAGATTGGCCCTTACATTGGCGGCTCCACGATCGCCGCCGCCTTTGGAGTGCGTGAGTCCGGCACGCACAAGAAAATCATCAGCATCGAAATCGGAGGCCGATTGAAGCATTTCCGAATACCGAGCAAGAATATTTTTAAAGATTTGAAGAGAAACCTTGGGCGATTCGGCGTGACTGAGGATGTCACTCTGATCAACGGCCGCTCTTTTGATGAAACGACGACTTCAGGCGTCCGGCAAATACTAGCGGGCCGCGACGTGGGTCTCTTTATCTTCGATGCAGACAGCGACGTGGGCCGTGACCTGGATTGCTATGGCGATTTGCTCTCCAATGATTGTTGGGTTGTGATCGACGATTATTGTGGGCCCGCTATGAAGGCAACGCCGCTTCGCGCGCAGGTTGACGAACTCGTGTCCGCGGGAAGACTTGTTCCATTCGGATATTACGGCTGGGGCACTTGGGTCGGCCAGTGGCAGCCGAAATGATTGTTTGCCGAGACGAGAGGGCCGAAAAAACTCCCGATCGATCGGTGAATTAAACTTGTGGAAAAAAGCTTGTTGCTCGAAGTCAAAGCTTGATTCCAAAAACGAAACCAGTAAAAGCGAAGCGGGGCGTGTGACGCGAGAAACAGCGGAAAAGCAATTGAGCCCAAACGCACGCTCCGATTGCCATTCATTTCGCTTTCGGAGTTTCGCGTGCTTCGTTCCTTTATCGCCGTGGTCATTTTGCTAGAAGCCGCTTCCCTGCCTTTGTGAAGTGCATACTCCCGATGTTCGCAACAAATCCGTTGACAAGAAGCCGCTCCACTCGCAAAGTCAGCACTCATTTTTCACAATGCTCGTGCCGCCGCTCACTCCATCCACTCTCGCAGGCAGCGTGCCGATCATTCTTCAATTCCCGACGGAAGCATTCCGCCCCGTTCGTTCCTTGCGCCATATGACGACCCAACTTCTCCAGGAAGCAGCCCAGGTGATCCCGAATCAGCAACTTCTGATCAATGTTGTCTCCAAGCGTGTGCGCCAGCTCGGTTTGGGACATCGACCAATGGTGGAGGTTGGTCCGCGCGCGTCGCTTACCGATATCGCGCTCAAGGAAATTATCGCGGGCAAGCTTACTTACGAATCGCTCGAAGGCTCGTCGGACGGCGCCTAGTCCGTAGCACAGGCTTCCAGCCTGTCTGGGATATGGCAGCTGACTCGGTCATCAATCGTAAGGCGCTGCGCGATTTTCATATTCGCGAGCGTTACGAAGCCGGCATCGAACTCAAGGGCAGCGAGGTCAAATCGATCCGCGCCGGCAAGGCGAACATCAGCGACGCGTTCGTGCGCATCGAGAAAGGCCAGGCGTTTCTTTACAACGCCGACATCCAACCTTACGCCCAAGCCAGCCAGGATATTCCGCATCCAAAACGCGTGCGGCGACTCCTGCTCCATAAACAAGAGATCGACAAACTCTACGGCCTCACCGCCATCGCCGGTCGCGCTTTGGTAGTCTTGAAATTGTATTGGAAAAACGGCCGGCTGAAATCCGAGATCGGAGTCGCGCAAGGCAAAGTCGCGCACGACAAACGCGCCGACTTGAAGAAACGCGCGACCGATCGCGAGACCGAACGCGAAGTCGCCCGCTTCAATCGCCGGCACGGGTAGGCTCCGGCCTGTTAGGGATGGCGCGGCGCGCCGTCCCTACCAATTCATTTTCCACTTGTCACTAGTCACTTGTCACTCGTCACTCTTTCCCGAAATGTCCCGACCACGCTCACCGCTCTTCGTTCTTTTCCTCACCGTCTTCATCGATCTGGTCGGCTTCCACCGGTCGTGATCGGCTGGCTCACCGGGGTTTATTCCGGCATGCAGATCATCTTCACGCCCATCCTCGGGAAACTTTCCGATCGCTTCGGCCGGCGCCCCGTCCTGATGGTGAGCATCGCGGGCACCGCAATCGGGTTTGCCCTCATGGGAATGGCGACGGCGCTGCCGCTTCTTTTCGTCGCGCGCATTCTGGCCGGCATCACCGGCGGCAACATCTCGATCCCGCAAGCCTACATCGCGGACGTGACCGCTCCCGAGAATCGATCCAAGGCGATGGGAATGATCG
>QHOJ01000288.1 GCA_003218735.1 Verrucomicrobiota bacterium | reverse complement strand
AGAGCGCGCATTGAAGTAAGGCCGACAAGCAGTGTTCCAGCTTATGAGGCTTACCTGCGTGGCCTGGCCTTTACACTGAAAACTGGCAACACGCAGCCCAACTCTCTTGGCGCACAGAAATATCTACGAGAAGCCGTGAGGTTGGACCCGAAATTCGCCCTCGGTTGGGTGCTCCTGTCATTCGTGGATTCGACTGGTTACCTCACACACACTCTTCAACCCACGCTCGCTCTCCGTGAAGAAGCGCGGCAGGCGGTCGAAACCGCGCTCACCCTTCAGCCCAATCTGGCTGAGGCACTGCATGCCAAGGGAAACTACTATTACTCTTGCCTGAAAGATTACGACAGCGCGGTGCGTTACTTTGAACAGGCCCATCAGCTCCTACCCAATAGCAGCCAGATCCCTCAATCGCTGGCCAAGGTCGCACGCAGGCGAAGCCAGTGGAACCGGAGCGAGTCATACTTCAACGAAGCGGAGCGGCTCGATCCGCGCAACGTTAACCTGCTCAGCCAGCACGCACTTTCCTATATCGTCCTTCGTCGTTTTCACGAAGCGCTGCGAAAGCTTGATCAGGTTCTCGATATCACGCCCGGCGATCCCGATACGCTGGCCCAAAAGGCGGCTGTCCTGCAAGCCCAAGGCGACTTGCCACGCGCCTCCGCGCTCCTCGCGTCACTTCATCCAGTCGCCGCCGACACTCAGGCCTTGGAAACACAAGTTTATCAGGCGATCCTGGAGCGCAACTCTGCGCCAATCATTCCGCGGCTAACGGAAATGCTGGCTAAGCCTGATCCCGCGCTGGGCTTTTTCAACGGCGAACTGCGGTTTTGGTTAGGTTGGGCGCAAGAAATAGCCGGCGACCATGCCGCCGCCCAGGAAAATTGGCGACTGGCTCGGAGCGAACTGGAATCTTTCCTCAACGAACAACCGGAAAATTACTACCTGATTGGGGATCTCGCGCTGACCAATATGGGACTCGGTGACAAAGCAGCCGCGTTAGCTCGGTCGGAACGGGCCATGGCCGTGATCCCGGTCGAGACGGATGCCGTGGAGGGTCCCGGTCAGCTCGAGATCCGCGCTCGGGTGGCGGCTCAGGTCGGAGAACCCGAGCGTGCCATCGCCGCTTTACAGAAACTTCTCGCAATACCGTATGCTGGTCCGCTGACTTCGAACGTCCCGCTCACTCCGGCGCTGCTCCGCCTCGATCCCATGTTCAATCCGCTTCGGAACGATCCGCGCTTCCAAGAATTGGTCGCAGAAAAGACGCGGTGAGCGAGCTCGAACGGGTCGAGGAATCTCTTGCCGTTTTCTGTTGTCTTATGGAAAGCAATGCGGGAGATCCTTCGACGAGCTCAGGACGACAAGCTGGATGGTTGAGGAGTAAATTGAGGCTCAATGACAATAGATCGCGCTAACTCAGCCCTTCTCATCGTCGCGCACGGATCGACGGTGAATCCGGATTCGAGTGCGCCGACGCTAGCGCACGCAGCGGAAATCTGGCGTCGGAAAGTCTTTGCCGAGGTTGCGTGCGCTTTCTGGAAAGAAGAGCCGAGCCTGCGTGACGCGCTGTGTCTGTTTGATCCGAAACCGATTCGCGAAGTGTACGTCGTCCCGAATTTCATCAGCGAAGGCTATTTCACCCAGACGGTGATTCCGCGTGAGCTTGAGTTGAATGGGCGCATCACAAAACGATCGAGCGGCCAAATCTGGAAATATTGCGAGCCGGTCGGAAATCATTCGATGATGACCGAATTGCTGCTCAAACGCGCGTGCGAAGTCGCGCAAGATGTGAGTCCAGCACAGACCACGCTATTGATCGTAGCGCATGGCACGGATTTGAACGAAAACAGCGCGGTAGCGGCTAAACGCGAAGCGGAAAATATCCGGGCGCTCGCAAAATACGGCGACGTGCTGAACGTTTACATGGAAGAACCACCGCTGGTCTCCGACTGGAAGAAATTGACAAAGACTCCGAACGTCGTCGTGGTTCCGTTTTTCATCTCCGATGGATTACACAGTTACGAAGACATTCCGGTGCTGCTCGGAATCGCAAGCGAAAGACCAGTGAGCAATTGTCGCGCAGAGCGAGGCGAAATTTTTCGGCACAACCCGCACCGGATCAACGGTCGCTCACTATTTTATGCGCCGTCCATCGGCACCGATGAAGGCTATCGAGCAAGCAGCCAAATTTGATTCCGAAGCGTATCCTGATCGCGCGGCGAAATTAATCGCAAAAACTTGAAATCCCGCTCGCGCTTGTTTTCTTTTGCACGAGATTGCTCTCCCGCGAATGAAAGAAACGACATGCAAGAAGCTGCAGGCGATCGGCGCCTTTGCGCTGGCCAGCGGCTGCACGCCGAAGCGACTGAGGCAACTCGTGGAAATGATTCGCGAGGCGCGCAACTATCGCTGGATTGGCATTTATAAAATCGTGAAGAACGAATTTGTCATCCTTGCGGAAACGGGTGACGAACCGCCGGCGTATCCGCGGTTCCCCACTACCCAAGGATTGTGCGGCGCGGCGCTGGAATCCGGCAAACCCATTATCGTTGGCGACGTACGGCACGATGCACGCTATCTGCCCACGTTTCACACAACGCGCTCCGAGATCATTGTTCCGATGGTCAACGATCATCGCCACATTCTTGGAATGCTCGATGCCGAGAGCGAAAAGTTGAACGCCTTCGGTGACGAAGATCGACAATTCCTCGAGCGCGCGGCCGGACTAATCGCGCATTGCCTTCATTAGCACGACGCGCCTCCTTCAAGTCCGCGCAGGACAGGCTTAGGTTGCGCCTTCCAATGCCAAATTTGATCGAGCAAGCTCTCGAAGCAGCGCTGGTTGATCGCTTTTACATCGGGCAAATTCTGGTGCGGAAAACAAACGGCGGCGGATTTGTAATTTCACATCGCGATGATCAAGGCCGCGGGGACCTGAAACTTTTTCAGAGCGCCGAAGATGCAATCGATCTGACCAAGTTCGATGACAGCGGCAATTACCGCCCGCTTAAAACCGCGCCCAATTTGCAGCATGGCTGGCGCTTGCAACTCGCGATACTTGATGATTTGAGGCGCTCTCTCGACTATTTTTACCCTGGTAGACTCGCCATCTTCGTGTCCTGGAAAAGTAGTCAATTGCAAATTACCCCGCTGCGCGAAACCTTGGATAGGCAATCGGGAATGTACCGGATTGCCGCGAAGATTTCAGACAAGCAGGTTAATCGCGTGGTTGGAGATTTCTGCCGCTCTGATGGCGGATGTTTGCGCACGGTTCTCTGGAAACGGGATAGCCGCGGTACGGTTGCGTCGACGAGATTGCCACCGGAGAAATTTGATCCGGCGTTTGATCAAACACTGACGCCGGGGTCGCCGCCTCCGGCTACAACACCGAGGCTCATTCCATTACTTTGCCAGGAGCCGTGCAATCTGTTGGTGGCGGAATGCCGAAACGTTGTGAAAGACGAGACCGAACGGTAGCGGTGCTCTCTCAGCGTCGTATTATTTTCTACGGCGATATTTGCGACGGTCATAGACCGCCGCTACAGCAGAAAAATGATTATCCGGGTGCGCTCTGTCGTTACCATGGACGGCCCGCCGATCGAGAACGGCGCTATCGCGGTTTCGGGAAATCGAATTATCGATGTTGGAAAATTTCCGGAGATTTCCGCGCGCCACTCAGGACACACGCTAGTCGATCTCGGCGAGCAAGCGCTGTTGCCGGGATTAATCAACGCGCATTGCCACCTCGATTACACCTGTTTACGCGGCAAAATCCCGCCGCAAAAGTCTTTTGCGGACTGGATTCGCTCGATCAACGCGGAAAAGGCGAGGCTCTCCGCACAAGATTATCTGGCGTCGATTACGGAAGGATTCGCCGAGGCAAAGAGATTTGGGACGACGACGATCGCAAATCTCACTGCGTTCCCAGAATTGATTGCGCGGATTGATCCACCAATTCGAGCCTGGTGGTTTGCGGAGTTGATCGACGTGCGTTCGCCGGAACGCGCAAATGAGCTTGTCGATCTTGCAGTTGACTCGCTGAAACCGGCAGCGAATTGGGGGCTGGCGCCGCATGCACCATTCACGGCTTCCAAGGATTTGTATCGGCGTTGCGAGGAAGGTGCGCGACGTGAGAACGTTTTGTTGACGACGCATTTGG
>QHOJ01000284.1 GCA_003218735.1 Verrucomicrobiota bacterium | reverse complement strand
AATGCTGTTCGAAATTTTGGTCCGCGCTGGTGACACGCAGCTAAACAAATTTTCGTGGCAACTCCACGGCGCTTCTCAGAAGGCGCAGATAGTGGTTCCGTGAAATCTCGATGCCGCCAAATTGTTGCAGGTGCGGCGTGAGCCATTGCGTGTCGAGTAAAACGAATTTTCGGCTGCGCAAATGTTGCACGAGCGCTACGAGCGCAATCTTGGATGCATCGGTCACACGATGAAACATCGATTCACCGAAAAAAGCGCCGCCGACTGCGACACCATAAAGTCCGCCGGCGAGTTCGCCCGCCGTACGGCGGGACGAGTCCGTCCGACTGGCGGACTTGCCGCTAGACCACGCTTCGACGGAATGCGCATAACCAAGCTCATGCAGCCGGGTGTAGCTCTCGATGATTTCGCGATTGATCCAGGTATCTGCACGTCTCGCGCACGCATTGATCACGTCCGAAAAGGCATTGTCGATCTTGACTTTGAAAAAGTGTTTCCGCAGGGCGCGGCGCAACGCATGCGGCACATGAAAATCTTCCATTGGAATAATCGCGCGCGGATCGGGCGAGAACCACCCAATGGAGTCGTCTTCCATCGCCATCGGAAAAACACCGAGTCGATACCCTTGCAGCAGAAGGTCGGGCTCAATCATTTAAGGCGAAGTTAAAAGGTTAAAACTGTTAAAAAGTTACAACGAGAAGCTTGTACCGTTTCAACAATTTAACTTTTTAACATTTCACCAGTTTGATTTCGACAATCCGCAATTGCATTACTCCGCTTCGTTCCTAAAATAAGCAGATGAAGCGCATGTCGATCTTGTTCGTGATCGCATCGGCGCTGATCGTGGGTAGCTGCGCTGATCCACTCGAACAACGCAGCGCCGAAGAAGTAGGAGGGCAACTTCAGCGCGGCGTCACCGGCCAGGGGACGCTCGGTCCAGTCGAGAGGCCGTCCGGCGACCCCGCTGCCGAGCATGGCGTGCCAGAAACTCATCCGTAGCACGTGAGAACAGTTGCCACATCAGCGCACTCGAAAATTCTCATTCTCGATTTCGGTTCGCAGTACACACAGGTCATCGGCCGCCGCGTGCGGGAGTTGCAAGTGTATTCGGAAATTGTTCGCTTCGACACACCGGCAACTGAAATCGCCAGGTTGAAACCGAACGGGCTTATTCTCTCGGGCGGTCCCGCGAGTGTTTACGACAAAGGCGCACCACATCTCGACCCAAAAATCTTTTCCCTCGGAATCCCGGTGCTCGGTATTTGCTATGGAATGCAATTGATGGCGCATCATCTGGGCGGACAGG
>QHOJ01000283.1 GCA_003218735.1 Verrucomicrobiota bacterium | reverse complement strand
TTATTACAACATTTCCCGTGGTGATGGTGGTCGGTGCTCTCTCGCCTGACGCGATCGTGGCCGCACAAAATGGCTACTCGTTCGGCGTTGTGCCGCATTGGTTCGTTACCACGCCGTGGGGCGCGGCCGCGTTCATTTTGTTTTTTATCTCTGGGCTGGTCGAATCCAACCGCACACCGTTCGATGTCCCGGAAGGCGAATCGGAAATCGTCGCCGGACACATGACGGAATATTCCGGCTTCAAGTACGCCACGTTTTTCATGGCGGAATACATCGGAATGTTCGCAATCAGCGGTCTGGCCGTGACGCTATTTCTCGGTGGCTGGCATGCGCCGATTCGTGGGCTCGAGTTCATTCCGTCTTACGTCTGGTTTTTCGTGAAGTTGTCGATCTTGCTGTTCATTTACATCTGGGTTCGCGGAACGCTTCCGCGCACGCGCATCGACCAGATCATGAATTTCGCCTGGAAGTTCATGCTGCCGATGGCGTTCACCTGCCTCGTCGCTGCTGCGGTGTGGCATTATGCCGGGCGCGGCGTCGCGGGATGGCTTTGGTCCCTCGCAGTTCTCGGCGTTGTTTACATTGCATTATCGATCTTGCTCGACACTCGAAAGAAATTTGGGCCCCGCACCTATCGTTTTGCCGAATGAATAGCGCCGCGTTTGTCGTTATCGTCATTCTGACGCTCGCGGCCGCACTCGCCGCTGCTTCGCTGCCCAAACTTATCCACGCCGCGCTTAGTTTCGCGGTCGCGTTCATTGGCGTCGCAGCCTTTTTCTTTCTGCTCGGCGCCGAATTCGTCGGGTTAGTGCAAGTATTCGTCTATGTCGGTGCGGTCGCAGTATTGATTGTATTCACGATTTTACTCACACGGCGTGATGTTCCAGGCACCGGCAAACCCAACTGGGGCGGCGCGATCATAGCGATCGCAGTATTCGGCGGCTTGCTGTGGGCGATCCTGAAAACACCGTCGCTCTCCGTCGCCGCGCCGCAAATCGAAGCGCTCACCGTCAAGCGCATCGGCGGAGTGCTGATGACCGATTACGTCTGGCCGCTGCAATGTGTCGGACTTCTGCTGACCGCGGCGCTCATCGGCGCCCTCATTCTGGTGATGGAGAACCGCGATGAAGGTTAAAAGGGTTACAAAGTTAAAATATTAAATCGGCGCAGCCGCTAATTCCCTTTTTTAACGATGTAACGTTTTTTAACCTTTTAGCTTTGCTCTCAGCATGACTCCGACGCTCCAGCTTTTTCTCGTTGTCTCCGCGACATTGTTCTGCATCGGACTGCTCGCTGCGCTCAGCCGGCGCCACGCGATTTTCATTCTAATCGGAATCGAACTGATGCTTGCCGCGGCGAACCTCAATTTCATCGCGTTCTGGCGCTTTGGTCCGCATCCACAGCCACCCACCGGAGTGATGATCGCGATATTTTCAATTGCTATCGCCGCCGCGGAAGCGGTCGTCGGGCTCGCCATGGTCATCGCGGTTTATCGACATTTTCGTACGACCGACGTCGATCAACTCGGACAGCTTAAGGGATGACTCGCGGGATCGTCATCAATCTTTGGCTGATTCCCGCGGCGCCACTCGCGGTTTCATTGATTATCCTGAGCCTCTCCAACTCGCGGCGCAGCGCTGGAGCGGTGCTCGCAATCATCGGCCAGATCGTCGCTCTCGCACTATCGATCTTGGCGTTTTCATTGACGCTGCAAACGCCCGGCTTCCGGGCGATTCACAATTTTACCTGGTTCACGTTTGGCGAGAACGCACTACGCATCGGTTGGGTGCTCGATCCGCTCGCCGCGGCGATGCTAATGATGATCGCGCTGGTCGGGCTCTGCATTTTTATCTTCAGCATTGGCTACATGGCCGGCGATAAGAATTTTACCCGGTTCTTCGCGTATCTTTCGTTTTTCTCGGGTGCAATGCTTGGTGTCGTCATCGCGAACAGCTTGCTGCTTCTCTTTATTTTTTGGGAACTGGTCGGGCTCGCGTCGTATTTGCTCATCGGATTCTGGATTGAGAAGCCGAGCGCCGCCGCCGCCGCAAAAAAGGCGTTCATCACCACGCGCATCGGCGACATGGGATTTTTCCTCGGCATTCTCTGGCTCTATGGCCGCAGCGGGACCCTACTCTTTTACGATGATGGCCGCGGTTGCCTCGAAAATGCCGGACTCATTACGCTCGGCGCCAGTGCCACATTCGTCGCGCTCCTGATCTTCTGCGGCGCGGTCGGCAAATCGGGACAATTTCCGTTACACGTCTGGTTGCCAGACGCGATGGAAGGTCCCACGCCGGTGAGCGCTCTCATCCACGCCGCCACCATGGTCGCCGCCGGCGTATTTCTTGTCGCGCGCGTGTATCCGCTCTTCTCGCTTGGCGCAATCAACGG
>QHOJ01000282.1:2490-2886 GCA_003218735.1 Verrucomicrobiota bacterium | reverse complement strand
GGTTGTTTAACATGTCGACGATCTTTCGGCCGCGGTCGCCCCGTTGCGACTCGATTCGTCGATGCGACGGTGAGTGATGACCGCGACACGAATTTTGTTCGCACTGATCGGTTTCGCGTGCGTCAGCGCGATGGGAGCCGAGCCGAGCGCTACGCCGCCACCATCAGCATCGCCCGCTGCGTCGGAGTCGCCGGCGGCAACGCTGACGCAATCCGTCTCACAACTCTTGGAGCGCTCGAAGGTTTACCGGGCCGGCGCCGCTTACAGTAAGTGGCTCGATCAAATCGCGACGCACTCCGGCAACGCGTTCTTGCAGCGGCCAGTCTTTGATCGCGTCACCTGGATACGGCTGCTCGCATCCGTTGGAGCGCTGGCGCTGTTGTCGATCTTCGCCGG
>QHOJ01000282.1:0-2445 GCA_003218735.1 Verrucomicrobiota bacterium | reverse complement strand
TGCGGCGGCGCGTTTGCGCTGATGCCGATCGCCACCGGCATTATCGGCCGGCCCACTGGCCTGTTCTGGGTCGGCGCGCTCACCGCGATTTTCGAAGCCGGTTGGGTCATCGCCTTGCCCTGGCTCGTTTTCCGCGCCATTCGCGCGGTTGAAAAACGAATGCGGCAGTGGGCGGATCGGACGGCCAGCCTCGTCGGCAAGGTAATGACTCCGATCGTCGGCGACACGTTGCGCCTGGCGGTGCCGCTGCTCGTTATCATCCTCTTGCTGCCGCTGCTGCGGTTGCCGGAAAACTGGACATGGGTGACGGAAAAAGCGTTCGGCATTTTGCTTATCGCCGCGCTCTCCTTTCTCATCATTCGCGGCATTAACGCGGTGCAGGCCGCCCTCTTGAGCCGGCATCGAATGGATGTGCCGGATAACCTTTCCGCGAGAAAAATTTACACGCAGGTCTCGGTCATTCGCAAAATCATCGTCAGCGCGGTCGTGATCCTCGCCACCGGTTCGATCCTGATGTTGTTCGATCCGGTGCGGCAGTTCGGCACCAGCATTCTGGCCTCGGCCGGAATAGCCGGCGTCGTGATCGGTTTTGCCGCGCAAAAAACGCTCGGCAACGTGCTTGCCGGCATTCAGATCGCCCTTACTCAAGCGCTGCTCATCGACGACATCGTGGTGGTCGAAGGCGAGTTCGGCCAGATCGAAGAGATCACACTCACGTATGTAGTTGTAAGGACGTGGGACCTGCGGCGGTTGGTGTTGCCCATCACTTACTTTGTCGAAAAACCGTTTCAGAACTGGAGCCGCGTTTCCACCGACCTCCTCGGCACCGTGATTCTTTATCTCGACTACCAAGTGCCGATGGGCGAACTGCGCAAGGAATTGAAACGACTGGTCGAGAACAATCCGAAATGGGATCGCAAAGTTTGCGGGCTACAGGTGACCGACGCCAAACAAAGCACCATCGAGGTGCGCGCGTTGGTCAGCAGCACCGATCCGGGCAAAGCGTTCGACCTCCGCTGCGAAGTGCGCGAAGGATTGATTCAATTTTTGTGTCGCAACTTTCCGGAAAGTTTGCCCTGCGTCCGCATTGAAGAACCTTCGGATGAAGAAATTCAGCGTCGAAAACAAAAAGACGGCGCAACCACCAGCGGAAAAGAACACGAACGCGGCTCAAAAAGTCCCGGCGTCGGTCCTGAAAGCAAAGCCGACGGCGAGCGCTAGCGCGGTAAGCTGCCGTAGCAAAGCAACGGTCGCAGCAATTAAATACACAGCATGATCGTGCTGTTTGCCTTTTGAGTAATGGCAGCGATGAGAGTGTTGCGATTGATCGCCCGTGCACTTTGAAATGATTGTCGAATGGAAACACGACTGGCTTCCAAACCTGATGGGCTCAGAAATCGGAAAGTGGATGCTCGAAAACAATTTGACGGAGTACTACTCCGAACAGATGAACAAGGACTTACGGGAGGCGGCGACGAGCAAGGGGAACAGGTAAGCAGCGGTTTGGACTTCAAAGGGTCTGCTTAATCATGATCTCAGATAACAACCCCGCCCTCCTAGTCGCCCTTCGGCAGCTCTTCCCGGATCAAGCGCGAGAAATCTGGGTCCTTGTCCACGGCGCGGGCGCGCTTGTTGATCAGGCTGCGCTGCTTGAGTTCGCTAAACGGCAGTCCACCCGTGGCGATGGCGTGACGTTCATAAAGCATTTCGTCGGCTTTCCCATTAACCAGCATTCGCCAATCCCATGGCGCGCGCTGGCTCGTCGGACGCTGGGTACGGATGTTTGTGGTGCAATTCGTCGTGATGGCGTTATACCAGCGCGGGTGGTCCCGCAGCGAATTGATCGCGGCAACGTATTCCAGAAACCGCACGCGAGCTTGTGCCGGTGAAGCCAGCGTCCGGTAAAGATAAACATCTTCGCCGTGACGATATTTGCTACGCACACGGATGGAATCGCGCTCATCGGCCACGATGTAAATGAGCGTGTATTGCCGGTAAAGACCTCGCACTGCGGAGTACTCCTGTCCGACCGTCTTGCGCGTTTCGATAGAAAAGCAAAGCGGGAGCGCGTCCGCGAATCGAAAGCTCACGATTGGGTGGGCCATCCATCGTGAGCCCCAGTACATGATGGCGAGGTCCATGCCCGTGATCTGCGAGAGCCGGACCGTGCGCGTTTCCCAATGCGTCGTGAAATCGGTTTCAGTGCGGTAATCGCAGTTGCGGACACTGTTGATAGTGACTTCGTCACCATTGATTTCGGCCCAGGCCGTTTCTGCGACGTCGGGCGGCCAGGGGCCATCATTGCCGGGCTTCAGCGTGAACCACCACAGGAGGACAAGGGCGAAGGCAGCGAAGACAGCCGCCAGTTTCAGCAGTTTTCCGCGAACAAAAATCACGGCGACGAGCAGAATGAACACGAAGATGCCAGCCGCCATCTGCCGAACT
>QHOJ01000063.1 GCA_003218735.1 Verrucomicrobiota bacterium | reverse complement strand
AAGTCCGACCACCGTCGATCAGGACTTCAGTAAGGAGATGAAAACGAAGGATTGGCAAACCGAGGCGAACGTGATGGACGCGCTCGGCGCGCTTGGCCACACGGCGGAGCATCTCGCCATTTTTGATGATGTGGATCTTCTCCGGCAAAAGCTGGAGACCTTCGCGCCGGATGTTCTTTTCAACCTTGTCGAACAGTTTAAGAACAACCCCGGATTCGACCAGAACATCGTTTCATTTTTCGAAATGCAAGGCCTCCCATTTACCGGCTGCGGCTCGACCGGTCTTACCCTTTGCAAGCATAAGGGCATCTCGAAGAAGATTCTCCATTATCACGGCATCCACGTGCCCAACTTCGTGGTCATTCCGCGGGGCCAGCGCATCGGGCGGCCCAAACAGCTCAAGTTCCCAATTCTGGTGAAGCCGGTGAAGGAAGAGGCGTCCTACGGTATTTCGCAGGCATCATTCGTCGAGACGGACGAGCAGTTCCGTGAGCGTGTCGGCTTTGTTCACGAGAAATATGCTAGCGACGCGATCGCGGAAGAATACATCGAGGGCCGCGAACTTTACGTGGGCGTCTTTGGCAACGTACGGCTCAGCGTTTTTCCCATCCGCGAGCTCGTCTTCCGCGAAGTGCCGCCGAACGAACCAAAGATTGCGACTTACAAGGCGAAGTGGGATGAGGAATATCGTAAACGCTGGGGCTTGCATAATCAGTTCGCCGAAGGGCTCGAGCCGGCGCTCGTCGCCCATATCGAGGACACGTGCAAACGCATCTATCGTCTGCTCACGATCGATGGCTATGCGCGCATCGACCTGCGGCTAACGGCGGCCAGCGAAGTTTATTTCATCGAGGCGAACCCAAATCCTATTCTCGCGGAGGACGAGGACTTCGCGCTTTCCGCGGGCAAGGCAGGTTTGCCCTATCCGCAATTGATCGAGCGGATCATCCGGCACGGGATGAAGACGGTTCGGGATTGATCGGCGAGCGCTCCCGCTCCCTCAACGAGCCGGCGGTACAATGGGGGACGTTGGCGGAGCCAGCCCTGGACTTGGCGACGCCGTCCCGCTCGGGCTCGAAGCTGGAAATGCAAATGTCGCCGACGGTGATGCAGACAACGAGGGAGAATTTGTCGACGTTGGAGTGGCAAACGGCGAAGGACTGGGCGTCGGCGTGGGAGTCGGCGGAGGCGAAATAATGTTTTCCCAATGGTGCAGCGGCACGGTCGCGCCGCCGATTTCATCGACTAGTTTTTGGCAACGCGCCTGGAGTTTCTCCAGATCCGGCGGGCCAAACGGCTTGTCGGCTGTTCCAGGAAATACCAAATACGTCACCTTCAGATCGCTCACCGGTCGGTTATACGGAGTGGACAGCGCGTTAATTTGCTTTGCGATTCGGAGCGAGGCTTCACCAACCCTGTCGTTTGGTCCGATGTCGCCGACCATCGCGGGATATACCGCATCTGCGAACACTACCAGCGCATAATCTCCGACTTTGAGAGCGTCCTTTCCGCGCGCAAATGCTCCCGGCATGACGATGTAGGGATCAGTCGCACCGATCAGAAAACTGAATTTCTTGAGCGTCATTACCTCATCGCGGAACAGCATCAGCGCGCTCCGCAACTCGCGTTTGCGTTCCGGTGTGGTCGTTTTGAGAGCGTACTCGTCTTCAACTTTTTTCAGACGGTCTTCGGCCGCGGGAAGGTAAGGGTTCGGCGCAGGCGTCTTTTTGGCCCAGCGATAACTGGTGAACGGCTTGAAATTTGTTGTCACGCCAGTCCCAATCGGCATTCGGTCCGCATCCGAGCCGTCGGCATCGACATCCATGTCCGCTTGGAGCAGGAGCGTCTTGCGATGGCTTTGTGGGTGCTGCAGTTGCAGAACGGTTTGGCAATCGAAAAAATTATGCCGGGACAGAACCTGATCGAGATGGACGAGATTGTCGCGCAACACTTTCACCTTTGTGTCGTAAAGCTGAGCGAATAGCGGCGAAACCGGATCAGGAGGCAACATCTGAGCCAACCCTGGCAACAGCGTCGGCAGTTGCGGAGAGACTTTGGCCAGTTCCTCGAGCGTTTTATTCGGCGACGGCAGTCGCGCCAGCAATTTTAGATCAAGAACGTAACTCTCCGGATCGACTCGTTCCGTTGTAGCATCCGTACCCGGAACAGTTTCGACTTTGGCATGAAGCGTCACGCCATTGAACAACTTCGCTGTATCAAGCTTGCCCGTGATGAAGGGAGACCGCGAACGCGTTGGCTCCGGTGAGGGCATCGCTACTGCTTCGGGGGGCGCAGCGTGTTGCAGGCGCTCAAGCGAAATCCAGCGATAAACAATCGCAGCGAATATCGCGGCCAGTAAAACAATCACGAGCCGCCGCCACGTCCGGAGCCGAATTCTTCCCACGCGATTACTTTTTTAGCCAGGCGACAATCGCCACGATGATCCCGATCACACTCAAGATCGACATCATACCTGCGGGCATCACTCTTCCAGTTCGCAGAAATTTGGGAACGAACTGGGCGCCGAGAAGCAGTGAAACAATAAACGCCGTCGCAAGCCCCGCCGCGCGGTGCTCCGGCAGCAGAAACGCGGCCACGAGCAGCAAAATTCCCGTGATCCCGCCGGCGATAATCGACGGCACACTTGCCGCCTTTACATAGCCGATAATGCCTCCGGCAATCGTGAGAATACCGAAACTGATAAAGTAAATTTTTGCAGGTCCCATTTGTTTGCGTCGTCGCATTCGTAAGCCAACACGCGGACGCTGTCCAGCGGCAGGCCTCACCGCTTCGAAATCATATATTAGAGCAGTGCTAGAGTTCAGCGCGCCGGCTCGCGTCGTTATAAAATTCGATCTGGTGTCCACCGAGGCGACGGACCACTCGCCAGCCACGGCTCTCGGCAAAATCCTTGAGTTCGTCTTCCGACATTTCTCGCAGGACCCTAAGTTCCACAGGTTGCGTGACGAAGTATTCGGACCTGGTCGAAAGCATTTCTGCGATCTTTGCGGCCAACGCCGGCGAATGTTCGTTTCTCGCCATACTGATTAGCGCTCGCCTTTGGGCCGCAAATCGGCTGACGGCTTTCGAGAGGATTTTGTCATTGGCAGCGGCGGCGGCGGTTTCGGTTTACGATTTAATTTCTCGCGCAGAGCGAGATGCGCTTTCCGGCCCGCCGTGGGGCCTCTCGCGTTTGGCTTTTCCATGTCGATTCAAGATTGTAGGGCGTTTGTGTCAAACGCCTATCTATTACTTCGGCGCTCGCCGCCACGACAAATTGCCGGACGACTGGCGCGGTCAATTTGATCGGCTAAGCTTCGGAGATGTTTTCCGAGACGATCGAGCTGCGCGGTCACATTATTGATTCACTCATTTTGCCCAAGGTGCTGGATCAAATTTTGACCCACGGCGCGAATTTCAAGATCGGGGAGATCAAGATCGGCAAAAAGCGGGCGGACCAGAGTTTCGCGCGAATTGAAGTCTCTGCCGAAACCGGTGAAGCGCTCGACGAACTGGTTTTGCGATTGCGACAACACGGCGCCGAAGTTGTCGAGCGGGCCGACGCGCAACTGGCCAAGGCACGGGCGACCGGAGTTTTTCCGCGCGATTTTTATGTGACTACCAACCAGCAAACATTCGTTCGATTTGATGGGAAGGAGATCGAAGTCCGGCCCGCCATGATGGACAGTGCAATTGCGGTTGACCGAAAAAAGCGCACTGCCCGAGCGGTTAAGTTTTTCGATATCAGTGCAGGCGACGAGATTGTGGTCGGTCATCAGGGCATTCGCGTCGTCCCGGTGCAACGCTCGACGTCGGGCACTGATCTCTTTCAATTCATCAACACCATCGTCGATGCCGACGAACCGAAATCGGCCGTGATTCGCGAACTTGGTCGGGAATTGCAGCGCGCACGCAACGCAAAAGGCAAAATCGCAATTGTCGGCGGACCAGCAATCGTGCGGACAGGCGCGGGCGAGCATTTGGTACGCCTCATCGAATCGCGATATGTCGATCGCCTTTTCGCCGGAAACGCATTTGCGGTTTATGACGTGGAACGCGCATTATTTGGGACCTCATTGGGAGTGAATCCCGATCTTGCGTTTGCGCGAGGCGGCCATGAGAACCACCTGCGGGCCATCAATACCATTCGCGAGTTAGGCGGAATCGCAGCGGCGGTGGAGAAAAGAATCCTGACCCGCGGCATCATGCATACCTGTGTAATCCATAAGGTTGATGTTGTGCTCACTGGCTCGATTCGCGACGAGGGACCGATCCCCGGCGTTACGACGGATGTCGTCGAAGCGCAAAAAATCATGCGCGAGAAACTCGCCGATGTAACGCACGTGCTGCTGCTTGGCACGGTGCAGCATTCACTCGCCGTGGCGAGCATGCTCGCGCCCACGGTGAATACAGTGTGCGTCGATATCGATCCGTCGGCGGTGGAGAGGGCTGTTGAACATCAGCCGTTACAATCAATCGGATTGGTCACAGACGTGGAACCTTTCCTGCGCGAACTCGCCGATCGCATCGCCAATCGTGATGATACGGTGGGCGCCGATCGGAAGCAGTAAGCTGTCGATCTTTATGCGCGAGCTGCTTCTTTGTCCGCCGGATTACTACGGGATTGAATACGAGATCAATCCCTGGATGAGCCGCGCGCGGGGGGCGGAAGCCCCGCTGGCGCAAAAACAGTGGAAGGACTTGCATGCGACCCTGTCGAAATTGGAGTGCAAGATTCATTTGATCACGCCGCAGCCGAAACTTCCCGACATGGTTTTCACGGCCAACGCCGGGCTTACTGTTGGAAAGAAGTTTATCCCGAGCAATTTCCGGCACAAAGAGCGCGCCGGCGAAGCGCCGCATTTCGCTCGCTGGATGGAAGAGCACGGTTACGAAATCTCGTGGTTGCCCGAGAATCTTTACTTCGAGGGCGAGGGCGATGCCCTCTTTGGCGGTGACGCACTCTTTTGCGGGTATAAGTTTCGTTCCGACATCCAATCGCATCGCGCCGTCGCAGACATGCTTGGCTGCCTTGTCATCTCAGTCGAACTTGTCGATCCGCGCTTTTATCATCTCGATACCTGCTTTTGTCCGCTGCCCGATGGTGCGGCGGTTTGGTTTCCAGCTGCATTCGACGAATACGGCCAGCGCGCCATCCGCGAACATATCTCCGATTTAATCGATGTCTTGCCGGAAGAAGCGGTCCATTTCTGCTCCAACGCGGTCGTGCTCGACCGCGATATTGTTTTGCCAGAGGGCGCGCCGACGCTCGTGGCGGCGCTCCGCGAGCGCGGCTACCGTTGTCACGAACTTCCGATGAGCGAATTTCTGAAAGCCGGCGGCGCGTGCAAATGTCTCGTTATGTTCATGCCGCAACGGCAGGCGTGTTAAGTTTTAAGTTTAAGTCTTAAGCGCGCATGGTCGTTCGCCTTCTTAAAACCTAGCTCGTCGGGCGATGCCGTCGCTCGAGTTTCATTGGCATGCCATACTTGGAACCCAGCGTAAGTTGCGGCTCCAATTCGATTGGGGGACCGGGCGCGAGCCGCATCTGCCATCTGCTGGCAAGCGTGCCGATCACTAACATGGCCTGCGTCCAGGCAAATCCTTCACCGATACACTGGAGACCGCCTCCGCCGAACGGAAAGTAAGAAAAACGCGGACGAGCCGCGATTGCCTCCGGTCGCCACCGTTCCGGATCAAAACGCTCCGGCTCGGGGAAATAGCGCGCGTCGCGGTGCATCAGAAATTGGCTCACGTGGATATATGAACCCTTCGGAATCACCCAGCCATTGATATTCACGTCCCGAACCGCGTGGCGGCCGATAATCCAGACCGGCGGATAAATACGCATCGATTCCGCCAAAACCATTTTGTCATACGGCAATCCTTCCAGATCAGCGACAGCAGGCAATTTCCCACCGAGCACCGCGTCAATTTCAGTGTGCAGTTTTTCGGTCACGCCTGGATCTTTCGCCAATAGGTACCAGGTCCACATCAAGGCGGTCGCGACCGTTTCGTGTCCGGCAACAAAAAAGGTGAGGATCTGGTTTCTTATCTTTTGGTCGTTCATCAGCCTGGGTTTTTCTTTGCTTGTCCGGACCAAAACTGAGAGCAGATCGGGGCGGTCGGACGATTCGGCATGACGCTCGGCGATCATTTGGTAGATGAATTGGTCGAGCCGTTTTGCCGCGTGCTGAAAGCGACGGTTTGCGGGCAGAGGAAGTTTTGCCAGCTTTTTGCTGGCCAGGAGCAAGTTGTTGAAACGCGTCGCGCTTAAGACCTTGATCAGGGCATCGGCCACTTCGCTCGCCTCTGATTCGACATCCACATCGAACAAAGTCTTCCCTGTAATCGACATGCTCAGCCGAGTCATTTCATCTTCCATGTCGACCGTTGCGCCCTCCCGCCACTTCTCACTCCAGCGCACGGTCTGTTGCACCATCACTTCGCCGAGCGCGGCGATGCGCTGTTTTTGGAAAACCGGCTGAAGCAATGCGCGTTGTTGCCGGTGAATACGACCCCTAGTCGTCAACAGGCTTTGCCCGAGTAATCGTTGCAATGGCCGATGAACCGAACGGCGCAACCCATCCTGATCGAGCAGAACCGTCCGAATGTAATCGGGATGATTTAGCAGGAAATCATGTCGTCCGGTGAGACCGACATGAATGATGTCCCCGTACTTTCGTGCTACACGGGTGAGGTAACCGAGTGGATCGCGATACAACGCGGCGTAAGCAAGCCATGGAATTTTCGGCCCGGGAGGTTTTATCAGCATGACCGGCTTGGGTGCGCCCAATTGGCGCTTATCGTGCCGATTGTGGCTGAGACTTGTCAAGGTCGCCGCTTCCGCGGCAGTTCCGTTTCCATTTTGTCGAGAGGCAAACAATTGATGACATCGCTCTTGGTTAGCCAGCCTTTTCGCGCGATACCGATGCCAAACCATAAATCCTGAAGACGCTCGGCGCGATGCGCGTCGGGATTAATCACGCATTTCACTCCTTTTTCTTTTGCCAGCGGCCACCAGCGCCAGTCGAGATCTAGCCGTTTTGGAGCGGCATTGAGCTCGACCCAGGTGCCGGTTTCCGCCGCAGCCTCAAGCACTGCCGGTATATCGACATCGTAAGGCTCGCGCTGCAAGAGAAGCCGGCCAGTCGGATGGGCGAGTATCGTGACAAACCGATTGCTGATCGCGCTGATGATGCGCCGCGTCATCTCCGCTTCGGAGAGATTGAAAACAGAATGGATCGAGACCACAACAAAGTCGAGCTCGTCCAGAGTATCGTCATCAAAATCAAGCGACCCGTCGCGAAGAATGTCGCATTCGACACCGGCAAACAAATGGAAGCCATCAAACGTCTGGTTCAATCTGCGGATCGCCGCCATTTGTGCGCGCAGTTTTGCTTTGTCTAAACCGTGCGCCTGGATCGAGCTCCGGCTGTGGTCGGCGATGCCGAGATATTCGAGGCCGAGCGCCTGTCCCGCTTGCGCCATTTCCTCGAGAGTGTTGTGGCCGTCGCTGGCAGTGGTGTGACAATGAAATGTCCCCCGCAAATTCTCTGCTTCGATTAAACGCGGCAGAGAATGGTTCTCCGCTGCCTCAAACTCGCCACAATTCTCACGCAGTTCCGGCGCAATAAAATCGAGGCCGAGCGCACGATACAGTTCGCCTTCGTCGCGAACCTTTGGAATTTTCTTGGTCGCTCTTTTCTTGCGTGTTTTCGGCTCCGGTGGAAGGAGCGCGAGGCGGTATTCGTTTAGCGTCCAGCCGTGTTCGAGCGCGCGATTTCGCATCTCGATATTGTGTTCCTTACTGCCGGTAAAATAATTGAGGGCGAACGGATATTCGGCGCCACTCACCACACGCACATCGCATTGAATGCCGGAACGAATCCGCACGCTCGATTTTGTCGGACCTTGGGCGATGATCGACT
>QHOJ01000279.1 GCA_003218735.1 Verrucomicrobiota bacterium | reverse complement strand
TTTTTCGCCGCTGGCGCGCAACTCAGCGAGAGACGGTTTTCGACCGCCCGGCGCCTGCGCTCTCGGCAGAGCGGTTGTATCGACTACTTTCGGCTTTGGCCGATTTGCGAGTTCCTCCGGCAAAATAAACGAAGCGACCGGCTCAGGCATCGACGCGCCTTTCCTTTTCAGTTGCTTCTCGAGTAATCCCCGCTGCTTCACCAGCTGTTTCTCACTGATTTCCAGCTTTTCTTTAAGATTTGATTTTCGAAGTCGTCGGCGCAATCGCCACTCGCGCGCCGCGGCATGTGTGCGCTGCATGGCAACGACGGTCTCGCGAACGATATGAACCGGCCGCAATCCAGTCATCAGGATCAGCGTCGTCGCATAAATTCCGATCAAGAGAATGAGCGAGCCGACTTCGCCAAGGGCATTGCGCAGCAAACCATGACGCTCATCGGCAAAACGATAACCGATCCACCCGCCCGGTCCCTGGATGTTGAAAGCAGAATGCCAGCCGCGCAAATGATACGGTTGCAAATGGAGCAGACAGGCACCCGAAGCGATAAAAAGAAAGATCCAGATGATTCGCCGGGTCACCCGCAAACGCGGGTGAAACAATTTCGCGGCGCCAAAGCCGAGAAGAATAACCGCTAAAAGATATGCAGCGCCGCCGATCAACTGATAGCAGATTCCAGCCACGATTGCGCCGAACGGCCCGATAAAATTTTGCGCCGGATGATTTGCGGGCGAGATATTGCTAAACCAAACCCAGGACGGTACGTCCCTCGGCGTGTAAGAAATCAGCGCGAGAAAGAGCAATGTACCGACGAAGAGCAGAATGAGGGCGAAAACTTCGTTCCAAGCGCTATTTTTTTCCATGCGGGCCACCGCGTGTCATAGTAGTCTGCTGGCTGCCTCTTTCAATCATTTGTACAGCCGCGAGCGATCCCGGTCTTGTTCGTGAACTTGCTCCTAATCGCAATTCGACCGCACCTTGGGGCGAGAAATCATAGCGCGGTTTGATCTTGCACGAGCCGAGGACTGACAATTAGTGTGCGAGCGCGTATGGCTTTTCTCCTCCGCCAGATCGGCATTGCCCTCGTGATCGGTTTGCTAATCTTTTATTCTTCGTGCGAAAAACATCCCCTCGGCGAAATGCCGGAAGTCCAGAGAGAACAGGTCGATCCGGCTAAAGCGTGGTCCGAGCGAAGCGTAATGGAGTCTGAAAAATCGACATCTTCACCGACCCCGGCTGAATTTTTTCCAAAAACCAAACCTTTTTAGGACAAACAGTCCGTTATGGCCAAACACAAATATCTTACTTCGCCGCCCAAGCTAACGACGATGCCGCCGGGTGTTCCTTACATCGTCGGCAACGAAGCGGCCGAACGGTTTTCGTACTACGGGATGAATTCCATCCTGACCATCTTCATGACCAAGTATCTCTTGGACAAGATGGGACATTTAAGTGTCATGTCGCCGACGAATGCCGAAGCGTGGTATCACACTTTTGTTTCGGCGCTTTATTTTCTGCCCATTTTCGGCGCAATCCTGGCTGATGCAGTCCTCGGAAAATTTTGGGTGGTCTTCTGGATATCGATTGTTTACTGCCTTGGGCATCTCACGCTCGCGCTGATAGGTTCGCCGGTCGCGCACGCGATCGAACCGCGCTATTTGCTCGCGATCGGTCTTTTGTTAATCGCGATCGGCGCGGGTGGAATCAAACCGTGCGTCTCGACCAACGTCGGCGACCAGTTTGGCGAAACGAACAAGCATTTGCTTACGCGCGTCTTCAATTGGTTTTATTTTTCGATTAACGCCGGGTCGTTCATTTCGACGCTTTTGATTCCGTGGTTGCTTGACCCCTATAAAGCCGAGCTGGGCGGTTTCATCGCAAAACTCCCACCGACAATTGTCGGTTTTCTTGAAAGCCCCCGCTTGCACAGTCCGGACGTCGCCTTCGGACTGCCCGGTGTCTTTATGGCCATCGCTACGATTATCTTTTGGATGGGTCGAAAGAAATTCGTCCACATTCCACCTGTCGGCGTGCGAACTTATGCCCGGGAGATTTTTAACAAAGAGACTGGCAAGACTATCCTCAACATTCTAATGCCGGTGCCTTTCATCGCGATC
>QHOJ01000278.1 GCA_003218735.1 Verrucomicrobiota bacterium | reverse complement strand
GCCGAAAAAGGCTGTAGTGACGGATATGTCGCCTGCATCTTCGAAAGCTGCAGCTGGCACGACCAACTCTGCAAAAGATCGACAATCGCCAATCGATTCAGAATTTCGTGGGTTTGCTGAAGTCGGCGAGGCGATTGCGGCTATGCCAGCGAAGCTCGAAAAGATACGGTTTCTCGCGAATTACTTACGCACGCTCAATCGGGATCAGCTTTCGATTGCGACAACATATTTTACTGGGAGAGCCTTTACCCAGAGCGATCACCGCACACTGCAGGTAGGAGGATCGATCGTTTATCGCGCAATGGTGGACGCGGCAAAATTGAGCGACTCGGAATTTCGCCGCATTGCCCACAGCCACGGCGATGCCGGGAAAACGGCGTTTGAAGCGCTCGACGGTCGGACAAAGCCCGAACCATTCAGTCTCGCGCAATCGCGCGATTTCTTCGAAATCTTACATAGGGCGCGCGGCCCGAGTGCGAAAATCGAATTATTGCAATCCCGCCTGACCAGACTTTCCGCGCGTGAGGGCCAATATCTGGTTAAAATTCTCACAGGAGATTTGCGCATCGGTTTGCGTGAGGGGCTTCTGGAAGAAGCGATTGCCCGTGCGTTCAAGGAGCCGCTGGCTCAGGTCAAAGAGGCGAATATGGTGCTGGGCGATATTGGCGCAACCGCAGCGCTCGCTTCCCAAAAGCAATTGGATCGTGCGGAATTGTCGATCTTTCGCCCGATCAAGTGCATGCTTGCGACTCCCGAACCAACAGCTGAAGCAGTCTGGGAACGGTTTGTTAATGCCAAGGCTTCTGCGGCTGACACGGCCACTACAGTTTTTGTCGAAGATAAATTCGATGGGATCCGCGCGCAGCTTCATCGCAGCGCACAGAGAGTCGAAATTTATTCGCGCGATTTGCGGCGTATCACTGATCAATTCGCGGACCTAGCGGAGCAAGCGCGGAAATTCGAACAGGAGTTGATTGTCGATGGGGAAATTATTGCCTTTGAAGAAGGTCGCAGGCTCACATTCTTCGATTTGCAAAAACGGCTCGGCCGCAAGGGCGATAGCGCGGATTTATTCGAGGGCAGCACAGCAAATATACCGGTGGCATTTACCATCTTTGATCTTCTTTGGCTTAACGGGCACTCGTTGTTGAAAACAACACTGCGCGAGCGGCGCGAATCGCTTCGGACGTTGCAATTGCCGCGGCGGTTTCAAAGGGCGGAAGTGTTTCCCGCGCGTTCCGCAGTCGAGATCGAGCAAATCTTCCAGCAAGCACGGCGCCGCTTGAACGAAGGTCTCATGATCAAAGATCCGGAGAGTTTTTATTCACCCGGGCGGCGCGGGATGTTCTGGTTCAAGTTAAAAAAGGAGCTGGCGACGCTCGATGTCGTGGTCGTCGCCGCGGAACTTGGCCATGGCAAGCGCAACAACGTGTTGAGCGATTACACATTCGCTGTGCGCGACGAAACGAGCGGCGAACTTTTGCCTATCGGCAAAGCCTACAGCGGATTGACCGATGCGGAGATTGCCGAGTTAACCGAGTATTTCAAACAAAATACAATTGTGGATCGTGGCCGTTATCGTGAGGTAAAACCGGACATCGTGCTCGAAATTGCGTTCAATTCAATTCAGCCAAGCTCGCGGCATGCAAGTGGACTCGCGCTGCGCTTCCCACGGATCAAAGCGATACGGCGCGACAAAAACGTGGATGCCATCGACACGCTAACTTACGCGCGCGGGCTGGCTGCGCAGCAGGCGAAAGAAGTAGTGCAAGATTCCAGCGTTGGTAGGGACGGACCGCAATTGTAGAGCAGGCACATCGCCTGGCCAATCGATATCCGCCGAACGGATCTGCGCGTGATCGACGATACGAAGCAGGCCGCTTGCCGGAAACTCTTTCATTGCCATCCCG
>QHOJ01000277.1 GCA_003218735.1 Verrucomicrobiota bacterium | reverse complement strand
ACACGATCTGCTTTTCCTCGGAATACCAGAGTTGGAAGAACATGCAAAGATCACTCGGTCTTCCCTCATGCTCGGCACAAAAGACACCGTTTTTTATTTAGCTATGGTGCTCAATGTCGGGCAAAAGTTTGAAGCACTAGGCCAAGCCGCAGGCGTCGGAGGCGCAACGCAGAAACTTTTTAAAACTTTTTCCAACAGCGGGATTACGGCCGATGACTGGAAGGCGGCGTTCGGGCTGGAACTCGGATCGTTAGCAGACTGGCCTTCGAGCGCGCATTGGCCGTCCTTACTGCTCACGCTTCCAGTGATAGATGCGACAAAAGCAGGGGAGATCGTCGAGGCCATCACCCGCGGCGAGAAAGATGCGATTTGGACACAGACTGAAAAGAATGGCGTGCGTTATTTTTCGATGCAGTCACCTGCCAGCCTGATTGCAGTCACTCCGACAATTGCTTTGTCGAACCGGACCTTGATCGCCGGTTTCAATCCGGTCTCTGTGGAAGAGGCGATTAAGCGCAGCGGCGGCAGTGCATCCTCGGAGCTTTCGAATTCTCAAACTTACAAAAATGCCGCGACATCGGTGCCGAGTCCGAGCAACTTTTTTTCCTATGTCGATACAGCCCTGCTGTATTCCCGGCTCGATGCTTCGCTTCGGCCGATGTTGTTGTTGGCAGCGGCTTTCATGCCGGGGATCACCGATTATGTTAATCTTGGCAAACTTCCAGCGCCGGAGGTTATCACGAAACATCTTAGCCCGATTGTTTCTTCGCAAAGATATGACCGCGACGGCTATGTGGCCGAATCGGTCGGGCCGCTCACTCTGGACCAGTCGGCGATTGGTCTTGCAATTCTCGGCAGCGTTGGCGTCGCGGCGCGTCAGAAAGCAGGCACCGACTTAAAGGGATGGGGTTCTTCTCCAATGGGCACTCCGCAGCCATCTTTAATGCCGTCGCCCGCACCCAACGCTGCGCCCACTCCCTAGAAAGGGGAGCCAATAGTTGCGCCATTTCGGCACTGCCTTGGCGGTTCAAAAACTCGAAGAAGAAAAGTGCTGCGCTTTCCCGAAAATGTGCTATCCTTTTGGCCCTATGGCTATTCTAAAGAAAAATGCATTCTCTCGCCGAGTTCCAGATTTGGTAACCGAGGAGCTGGTTGCTGTCCTCTCGCGTCGTTCTTCTTTCGAGTTCAAGCAGCTTTTCGATATCGTCCATGAAAATCTGCGGGCGCGGAACGCGGCAAGTGGAGGCGAGGAGATGCTGCGGCTGCGGGCTTACGAGAAACTCCAAAATCTCGTTGCACGCGGTGCGGTCAAAAAGAATGGCAAGAAATACAAAGGCCTGCCTTCGGCTTTGGCCAATGCGATCGCGCCGCAGAATGGTCAGATTCCGAGTGCGAGGCTTGCTACGGTAAAGTAGTCTCGACGACGCAAAGCCAGCGCATTGGGGTTGCGAATGTTGCGCGAATACCTGCCGGTCCTCCTGCAAGTTATTGTAGCGATATTGTTTGCGTGCTCAGCGCTTCTGGTAAGCGTGCTGGTCGGGAAAAGCGGAAGACGCACACGGGCGAAGGATACCGCATACGAATGCGGCATGCTCCCGCAGGGAGAAGCGCCGCCAAGGTTCAGTGTGAAGTTCTATCTTGTGGCGATGCTCTTCATTCTCTTCGATCTCGAGATCGTGTTTATGTACCCGTGGGCGGTGGTTTACAGAGAGTCGATCAAACAGAGCGGTCTCATCTTTTGGAGCATGCTGAGCTTTATCTCGATCTTGATGATCGGCTACGTTTACGCGGTCAAAAAAGGCGCGCTCGACTGGAAGAGATAATCAAGTGCTCGACCGGCAGACTGCGTGCATTGTCCAGCGTGCAGTTTAGACAACTGCCTCCACGGCTACCATTTTGTCATTCCGAGCAGAGTCGAGGAATCTCCTACTGTTTGATAATGGGGGTGTCTCGACTTCGCTCGATATGACAAATTGCAGGTGATTGGATTCGCACTTGCGTGCCTGGCTCGAACCACCTAATAGCTTT
>QHOJ01000062.1 GCA_003218735.1 Verrucomicrobiota bacterium | reverse complement strand
CAACGATTTCGCCGTTCCGTTTTGCTCATGGAAAGCGTTTCCAAAATTGCCATGATATTTTGTTCGACCGTCATCTTCCGAAAAATCGATTCCTCCTGCGGCAAATAACCCATGCCGAGACGCGCACGCTTGTACATCGGGTAGTTCGTGACATCAGTATCCGAAAAAATGACCCGACCGCTGTTTGGCCTAACGAGTCCGACGATCATGTAAAAACTGGTCGTCTTGCCTGCGCCATTCGGTCCGAGCAGTCCAACAATCTCGCCCGCACTGACGTGCATGTTGACCCCGTCCACCACCGCCCGACCGCCATAAATTTTCACCAACTGGTCGGTGGTGAGGACTGTCTCCGCTTTTGTAGCGGACGGCGAACTCCGTTTGGGACTGGCGGCGGGCGCAGTTTGGCTAATCATGGCTTCGGCAAGGGTGAAGGCGACAAACTCGGAGACGGCGAAGACTTCGCTCCGCCCTTTGTTTCCTCCTTCGGCTGCTGGCGAATCTCAGTGCGACTCGGTCCGTGCGTGGTCAATTGGCTGTTCTGGTTAATGATCATGACCGTGTCGGGGCTAGTCGCTACGTGCATGTTCGGTCCCTCCTGCACCCGCGGTGTTCCTGTCAGCTCAACATCGCCGGTGGCAGCGGTGTAAACCGCTTTATCGGATCGACCGATCGCTCGGGTCGGCGGCCCACCATTCGGATCTGGCCGGTCGCGGACCAGGCCGACATTACCTTCCGCGATCGCTCTTTCGAGGCCCTGATTTTCTCCCTTCGAAATAAACACCGTTAATTTGTCAGATTGCAGATTAAATCGCGGATCGGTCACTTTCACCCGGCTGCTAAAGATGCCCATGCTTTTGTTCGAATCAAAAAATGCTTCGTCGGCGTAAATTTGCGTCGTAGTGGGTTCATTGGACTGCAGCGGATTCTTTCCACTAAACAATTTGTTTGTCGATGATTTCTCATCCTTCTTCGCTGCTTGTTTCTCCCGCTTCTTTGGTAACATAGAAGCGGATGCCGTTGGCGCGGCCGCAATCTGCGCATTCAATTGCGCAGCCGTCAGGCTGGCGATCAAGAGGATCAATGTCGCCAGCCTTTTCATTCGTTTCCCTGTCCTTTGAGGCGCGATTGGTCGGTGATCACCATTTTCACATTGCCGGTCAATCGTCCCGTCCGCGTATTCGTATCGAACTGCACCGAATCGCCAGCGATGTTGAAATCCGCGCGCTCGATGGTCGTGCGTTCTTGTGAACTTAGGATGCGCGTCTTCAAATCAAGCACTGAAGTGTGCATGTCGATCTTCAGATCGGGCTGATTCTCCGGCGTATAAGTCGTGATTTTGAGATGCTGGAAGCCGATATGCTCCTCGTCAATCCGGTGCGCCGTCCCTGCTTCGAATCTTCCTCGCAGGTGACCCTCGCTATCGAAGTCCGGTAAGACGAGGCCTTTTGCTTCGTGACCGACGGGGAGCGGAATATTTGTCAGACTCTGCTCACCCGGTGAAACAGCCGGTGTCCCCGTCGCGCGACCTTGTTTTCTTTTCTGGCCTTTTGATTGGGCAAGCACCTGCGCCGCCGATATCAAAATCGACAAAAAGATCGGCAATAACCAAACGAACCAGTTCCCACGTGCGAAGCGGCCGCTATGAAACAGCAGCATGAATAGCCTTTAACATGCGCAAATGCTTCGGCAAATCCTTTAGAGGAACCTGATTCGGTCCATCCGACAAAGCACGCGCCGGATTTTCGTGCACCTCCATAAAGATGCCATCGCATCCCGCCGCCATGGCCGCCCGCGCCAGCACCGGCGCAAGAACGCTGTCACCAGAAGTCGCGTCCCCCGCTCCACCCGGCCGCTGCACAGAATGCGTCGCATCAAAGATGACGCGATATCCGGCCTTGCGAATCCAATAAAGGGATCGCATATCGGCGATGAGATTATTGTAGCCAAAGGTTGTTCCGCGCTCGGTGAAACAGAATTTTTCGTTACCGAAGGCGATGAGTTTTTCGGTGATGTTTCCCATATCCAATGGCGCGAGAAACTGACCTTTTTTAACATTGATCGCGCGTCCTGTTTCAGCGGCGGCACGCAGCAAATCACTTTGCCGGCAAAGAAACGCCGGGATTTGCAACATATCGATCTTTTCGCCGGCGATCTCGGCCTCCGCCGGCGAGTGAACATCGGTTGTGACCGGAATTTTCAACTCGCGGCCAATGGCGGAAAGAATCTCGCAGCCGTCGCGCGCGCCAATTCCGCGAAACGAGCGCACCGACGTTCGATTCGCTTTGTCATAGGACGCTTTGAAAATGAAATCGACATCTTCCCCCGCGCAGATTCGCGCGATTTTCTCTGCCATTCGCCAGACGAACTTCTCAGATTCGATCACGCATGGCCCGAGAATAAACGCGGGACGTTTCCCACCGATCGTGACTTTGCCGACGCGCAATGGTTTTGAATTCACAATAAATTGATTGTAACGGCGGTCTATGACCGTCGCATTATTTTTGCGACAGAGCGTTTTTCCGCACAAGATCGACGATGGCAAACGGCACGTAGAGCCCAACAAAGAAAAGCAAGGCGACCCCGTGCAGTTCAAGGAGGTAAAGCGGACGTGAATTGGAGAGGAAACTCAGAATGGAAAACGCTTCTGGTTTGTGGAGAAGGAAGCCGTAATTAAACCCGGTCAGTTCATCGGCAATCAGGGTCACGACAAAATACACTTCGGACCACAAAAACGTGCGCAACATCGACATTGGATATGGCCGATATTTGTGCGTCAACATTAAGAAAACTACGCCGATGATGATTCCAGAGTGCGACGTGAAAAAGCTGAAGAATCGCAGGTCTGGAAATCCAAAGCGCAAATTCGGAGTGAGCACCGCTTGCAACGTCCCACCAATCCCCCAGAAATATGCCACCTCGAACCAGCGCTGATTTCCGGTCCACAACGCCACAATGACAACGACCATTCCCCAGTCACAGAGCTGCAATGGCAACATCTCCCACCACATGACAACGCCATGACTGCGCACAAAAATTAAATAGGCGATGTAGTTCGCAACGAGCACCGCAGAAAGCAGAGAAACGATCGCTCGTTCAACACGCGTCGATTTTGTCCGGCGCACGAGCGCGGCAAGTACGAACGGCAACGTAATTGTGAGGAAAATGACCGTAAGATGCGGCCAGCCGTACGGCTGAAAGACGCGCTCAGGAGTCATTTGCGCAACCACATCGATGACGAAAGATCAACAAGTGGATTATCGAATCACCCAGAGATTGCAAGGAATCACATCGGTGATCCATGCGATGTTATTCGGCAGTTGGCGACTCGCATCTTCATTTGTCTCCACAGGCACTACAAGCAAGTCTGCCTCGACCGATTGAGCAAAATCTGACGCAGCCAACCCAGTGTTACCACGGATGCAGCGTGTCTCGATTGGGACCTCAGTCGCGCCTGCCGATAACACGAATTTTTCCAGCGCGGCTTCTTCGTCCTCATCGCTCTTTGGCTTGTCGCCATTACCAGCATCCACCCGACGCGAGGCGCGTGCTTCGTCAAACGTGGTAATAATACGAATGACATAGAGCCGTTCACATGATTCCACTGACGCGAGCGGTAACGTTGTTTTCAAAGCCTGCAATGCGTGGTCGGAATAATCGGCAACAAAAACGATTCGGCGCAATGATCTCGGTTTCACTTCTGGTCTGGTGAAAAGCATGACCGAACACGCGGCCTCTCGGACAAGGCGACGGGCGACATTGCCAAGAAATCGATGCAGCACGATCTCTTTTTCCAGCGCGCCCGCAACGATCATGTCGATTTTATGTTTAACCAGGACGCGCAGAATCGCGTCAGCCGGCTCGCCTTGCTCGTAATGGATGGTCGAATTGCCCGGGAGTTGCAGCTGCGCAAACGCATCGCCAAATTTCTTTGCGGTTTCCTCATTGCGTTCACCCACGTAAATCACATGAAGATCGGAAACAAGCCTGTCCCGGATTCGCTTTGCTTCCGCGAGTACCTGCTTGAAGCGTGGGGAGAAGGTGCTCGCGACGGCGATCGTTTTGTAAGGTGACGGGTGCTTCATCGGATGGAAAATTAATCTGCGGCTTCACAGAGATTTCAGCAACTGCGCGGAGACGCGCCATTAAAGCGGCGGCGGGCCTCGGCGAGCGCGCCCTATCATCACGTGGTGTGATGCTTGGCTCTTTCCAATTCCCGTTTCCTCTGCGAATTTCCGCACATGCGCAGAGCGATTTATCCAGGTAGTTTTGATCCGGTAACGAACGGTCACCTCGATGTGATTGAGCGGGCGCGGAAACTATTCGACGAAGTCATCGTCGCCGTAGCACACAATGATGAGAAGCAGCCGCTTTTCTCGCTAAAGGAGCGTCTGGATTTACTCCGGGAGACTGCCAGCAAGATCAACAATGTACGAATCGTCAAGTTCAAGGGATTGCTGGTCAATTTTGCCCAGGCGCAAAAGGCGGGTGCGGTCATTCGCGGTTTGCGTGCAGTTTCCGATTTTGAGTTTGAATTTCAAATGGCGCTTATGAATCGAAAACTTGATGCCGCCGTGGAAACGATTTTCCTAATGCCGAAGGAGGAATACACTTATCTCAGCTCTCGAATCGTGAAGGAAATCGCGCGTCTCGGAGGCGACATTTCAAGCTTTGTGCCTACTTGCGTCGCGAAGGCTCTGAACAGAAAATTTACTCGATGAAAGTTCATCTGAAACAAATTCCGGCCGCAGGTTTACATCTAGAAGGCGAGGAAGAATGCCCGATTTCGGAATTGGACGCGGAGGCAATTCGTTCCGCTGGCCCGCTTCACTACAACATCGACATCGGCGTTTCGTCGGGAGCGCTCTGGGCGAACGGGTCCATTTCGCAACCGGTGGAACTGCGTTGTGTATCGTGTCTGGAAAAATTTGTCCACGAAATCGAAGTACCGGCATTTGCAGTCCATACCGAATTGCGAGGGCCAGAGACTGTCGATCTTACGCCGTTCATCCGAGAAGATCTTTTGCTGAACTTGCCGGCCCATCCGCATTGCGATCGTGATGGCGCTCGTATTTGTAAAGCGACATACGTCGAGATGCCTGAGCAAGATGCGAAGCGCGAGTCAGATTGGAGCGCCTTGGATAAGTTGAAGTTGAAGCGTTAAAGAAGTTAAAAGAGTTACAACGTTACAAGTTAAAATCGTTGTGAATTACTACCTTTTATAACATTGTACTTTTTGACGAATCACCTTGCGCGATTTGTTTTTTAAGAAAGGCGTGCTTTCGTAGCGCGCACATGGGTGTTCCAAAACGCAAAACCTCGAAGATGCGATCACGCAGTCGCCAAGCGGCGAACCGCTGGCATGCGCCGCAGTTAAACAAATGCCCGCAATGCGGCAGCACTGTCGCATCACACACTGCCTGCCCATCGTGCGGATACTACCGGGGGCGCCAGGTTCTGACCGTCGAGGCGAAATAATTTCTGTAACGCACTGTGTCAGCCGCCAACTAAAGCCTTGGCGTTTGGCACAAACGCCCTATAACAGATTTTTCGTTTTGCATTGCGCTGCTAAAATTCGCAAAGTTCCCCACCAATGAAGATCGCCCTCGATGCTATGGGCGGCGATTTTGGGCCGCCTAATCTCGTGGCCGGCGCCGTAATGGCGCTGCGTGAATATCGCCACATCGAACAACTTTATCTCGTCGGCGACCAGCAGCAGATCGAAATGGAGCTGCAGAAGCACCAGTGCAGCGACGCGCGAATCGAAATCGTCCACTCGACGCAAGTAGTGGACATGAGCGATCGCGCCTGGACGGCCGTCCGCCGGAAAAAAGATTCATCGGTGAGCCGCGCTGTAGATCTCGTCAAACGCGGCCAGGCAGACGCGATAGTCAGCGCGGGTCATACCGGTGCGGCTGTCGCCGCGAGCATGATCAAACTACGTACATTACCGGGCATCGACCGTCCAGGCATCGCGGCGGTGCTTCCAACGGAAACGAATGTTTTTGTCTTGATCGACGCCGGCGCAAACGTCGACGCGCGGCCCGAACATCTTCTTCAATACGCCTTCATGGGCACGGTTTATTCGCGCCATGTTCTTGGCTACAAGAGTCCGACGGTCGGCCTGGTATCGCTCGGCGAAGAAGATGTGAAAGGCACTGAGAAGACCAAGGAAGTCTTCAAAATGTTGAAGAAGAGCTCACTCAACTTTGTCGGTAATATCGAGGGCCGACACTTGTTTGAAGATCCCGTGGAAGTTGTGGTGTGCGACGGCTTTGTCGGGAACGTGATTTTGAAGACGTGTGAGTCGATCGCGGTGGCGATTTTCCAGTGGCTCAAACACGAACTCATGCGCACGCCGATGCGAAAGGCCGGCGCGTTTCTGGCCAAGGACGCATTTCTGACGATCAAAGACAAAACGAATTACGAAGAATACGGCGGCAGCCCGCTTCTTGGCGTGAACGGCATCTGCATCATCGCGCATGGCGCCAGCACACCGCTGGCGGTCAAGAACGCGCTACGGGTGGCGGCGGAGTCGATTGAACAGCAGGTGAACCCGCATATTGTCGAGGAGATTCGCCGTTACAATGAAACGACAGCCTCACTCGAGCCCGCGCTCCGCTAAACCGCGGCGCACCGTCTCAATCATTGGCACCGGCAGTTACGTGCCGGAAAAAATTCTGACCAACGCGGAGCTGTCGCGCATGGTTGATACGAGCGATGAGTGGATCACGACTCGCACGGGCATCAAAGAACGACGTATCGCCGGGAAAGACGAATTCACTAGCGACATGGCCGCGAAAGCAGCGCTAAAAGCGATCAAACAGGCGAAAATTTCGCCCACGGAAATCAATCTCATCCTCGTTGCCACGGCCACTCCAGACATGGTCTTTCCCGCCACGGCCTGTTTCGTTCAGAAAAAGATCGGTGCAACCAACGCCGCTTGCCTCGATATTTCCGCCGCGTGTGCCGGGTTTCTTTTCGGCATTGAAATTGCGCAACAATTCATCACCTCGCATACACACGAGACGGTTCTTGTGATCGGCGCCGAGAAGTTAACATCGATCACTAATTGGACCGACCGCAATACCTGCGTGCTTTTTGGCGACGGCGCGGGCGCCGCCATTTTGCGCCATCGTGGGAGTGCTCATGGCGTGATCAGCACACATATTGGCAGCGACGGTCAGTACACTGATATTTTATTCATGCCTGGCGGCGGTTCGCGTTATCCGATTACGCGCGAGAATGTCGATCTAAACCTGGTCACCATTCACATGACGGGCAAGGAAGCTTACAAGCAGGCGGTGACGGCAATGCTGCGCGCAGCAAAAAAAGCGCTCGAACAAGCGGGTTTGTCGATCCAGGACATCGCCTGCGTCATTCCCCATCAGGCAAATGTGCGCATTATTGATGCGATCGCCGATCGCCTCGGCATTTCGCGCGACAAAATGTTTGTGAATTTAGACCGTTATGGGAATACTTCCGCCGCGGCGGTGGCCATCGCGCTGGATGAAGCGAACCGCAGCGGACGGATCAAGTCGGGCGATTACGTTCTGATGGTGGTCTTCGGAGGAGGTCTCACTTGGGCGAGCACAATCATCGAATGGTGACGTGGAACGCTAAATTGATGAAAAATTGAAGCGTTGAAGCGCTCCATTTCCTTTCGAAGATTCTTATTGCTCTGCGCTTCAACCCTTCAACGTTTCAACTCTATGATCTTAATCGAAACGCACGCCCATCTTGATTATCCTGATTTCGCCAGCGATCTGCACGATGTGCTTCGTCGCGCGACCGAAGCCGGTGTCGCGCGGATCATTACAATCGGTACTTCCGTCGAGAGCAGCCGGCGCGCTATCGATCTTGCCGAGAAGCATTCGAACGTTTACGCGGTGATTGGCGTTCATCCGACGTATGCCGAAGAAGCCGAGGAGGACGTGATCACGCCGCTACGCGAACTGGCCAAAAGCCGGCGCGTCGTCGGGATTGGCGAGACCGGCCTCGATTATCATCATTTGCCAAGCGTCGAGGCGGCAAAGGAAAAAAACGTGCAAGTCTTCGCTCGCGCATTCCAGGGCGAAATCGAAGAAGAGATCGAAGCAAACATCCAGGATGGCGCCTACAAATCGCGGCAGGCCAGTCTGTTTCAGCAGCAACTCGACCTCGCAGCTGAGCTCGGCCTGAACGTCGTTATTCATCAACGCGACGCTTGGGACGAGACGCTTGAGA
>QHOJ01000276.1 GCA_003218735.1 Verrucomicrobiota bacterium | reverse complement strand
TCAGCGGCGGAGTGGTTCCCGGCGGCAGCTGTCTCAAAATGGTTTGTGAAACGGCGGTCAATTGGGCCACCGCGGTCGAGGGGTTCGTGCCCGGCTGAAAGAAGACTTTGATCACGCCGAAGCTGTCATAGGAGGTTGACTCGATGTGCTCGATATTGTCGACCGTGGTCGTGAGCGCCCGTTCCTCGCTGTAGACAAGCCGTTGCGCGATCTGGTCGGCCGGCAATCCGGTGTAACTCCAAATCACACTGACCACCGGGATATTGATAGCGGGAAAAATATCGGTTGGCGTCTTGGTGATGACAAAAGGCGTCATCAAGAGCAGCAGCAGCGCCGCCACAACAAATGTGTAGGGTCGGCGGAGAGCTAAGCGAACAATCCACATAACGCGCCTCCGATCTGGCCATGGATAGATCCGTTCGCCTTCATGCGCAATCGCCAAACTCGCTCCGCGATCAACAAGCCGCTCGCACGCATGGGTGGGACTTTTTCCTGTCGCGAGCGAGGTCGTCGGTACTCCCTCGTTCGAGATAGATCTCGAAGGGGCGACACGCAGGCAAAGCGCGCGCCCAACTTACTCCGAATGGGGCGCGCATCATTGCCGCTGATTGTCGTCCCTCATCCACGACAGTAAAGGCTGACGTTGTCGGAGCGTCAGATGGCCAGTGGCCTTTCCACTCGCGGCTTTCGCGTCTCAACACGGTGTCGGAACACGCTCGCCGCCGCGGCGACGACCCCAACAGTGATGACGAACGGCAGCAGAGGAGCGTAGAGGGGCGCATGAATAAGGAGTAGGCTGCCGGCTGTTGCGCCAATAACCAAAGAGACAAGCACGCCGCGCAATCGGCTGTGCTCTTCACTGGTCAAGGATCTATTATAGGCCCAGTCACCGATAAAGAAGATGAAGGTAGCTGTCGCAGCAGTCGTAAATATGCCGCCCACGTTCAGCTGACGAACCGCGGCGCTCTGGTTTCCCATCGCCAGGGCCCAGATGGCCAGGAGAACAGGAATAACACTGGCACCAGGCTGGCCACCGGTCGCGAACCATATCGCTAGGAAGCAGAGATGCGCCAGCAGCGAGATGCTGAGGGCGAAGGTTGTCTCCCGTGGCCAGACGGCGCCATTCGATTGCTGGTTCTTATCCGCGGCGGATTCCTCGGAGCGCCGGACAATTCTTGTAGCGATATAGATGCCACCCGCAAAGCCGGCCATCGATGCCAGGACTGATACGATATTAGGAGCGCTAGGGTAGCCCGCGATCGCCATTCCCAGAAACGCGACATTCCCGGTCATAAACGCAGTAAAGATCTTTCCCAAAGCGAGGAAGCTAATTGCGTCTACCGCGCCCGATGAAACGGTGAGCGCGGCGAGTAACCCGTTACGGACTTTGACGTCGTTGACCTGCCGCTCAACTCTTCCGACAGGTGCTATCAAAGGTGTTGTTACAGATTGTGTGCTCATATCTTGATTGCTTTCTGTTCGGCACATCTTGCCGGAGCGTCTTGTTAGGCGCTCCAGGCAAGAGTGTGCAGTTACTCACATGTGATGATTACCTAACGGGCGGTTCGTTTTTCGGCAGCCTGGCGATGAACTTATCGTCCACGTTGAGATGTGCCTTAACCAACTCTGGTGGCAGCACACCCATCCATTGCGCCAGCGAGACGTCCGCGTAATGATCGGAGCGGAACAAGGCGAGGAAGACGAGTGGCTCATCGCCTGTGTTCTCGACATAGTGGCCCATGTCGCGAGGAACGTATCCGACGTCACCCGCCTGGTAGTCGAACGTGCGGGACTTACCGCCGGAGGCGAAGACGCTCATGCGCCCTTGGCCGGAGAGATAGTACTGCCATTCGTCGGCGTTCGGGTGCCAATGAAGCTCGCGGATCGCGCCCGGTTCGACTTCGATTCGCGCGGCCGCGATCGTTTTCGACACGCTGAAATTGCGCGAGTCGGTGATGCGGACCGAACCGCCGGGCGCCTTGGTCGGCTCCTGCGCCGTCATATGCCACGTGTAAGACTGCCGCGACTGCTTGACGGGGGGTGGCGGCGCGTCCTCGCTCAGCGACGGCGGCACTT
>QHOJ01000275.1 GCA_003218735.1 Verrucomicrobiota bacterium | reverse complement strand
ACCCATCAGAATCAGGAACCACTCGCCTTTCATCTCCTTGCGCAGTTTGATTGCGAATGCGATCTCAGCCGCGCCGACCATGAGCGCCCAGGCGGCGATGTAGATGATCAGGACGAGTGCAGTTATGCCAGGCGCGCGGAATGTCAGGAAGCCGACAACAACTCCGAGAATCCCGATGATGAGATGGAAGCCCCAGTCGGGGTCAGAGGCGCGACCCGCAGTCGCGCCGATAATGCGAAATACGCCGTCAATCAGCACCCACGCTCCGAACAAGAGCACCAACGTCGCAAGAGCTAACCCAGGATACGCAAGCGCGATAACGCCGAAAATACATGACCAGAACCCACCAATGACATTTTAAAGCTTCACTCATTATTTCTCCTTTTTTTTGAGTTTGGATTTACACGGATGATTTTCAACGCTGCTTTCGAGCAGACTGTTTCCAGCCTGAGGCCGCGCACAATTTCTGAAAAGCATTAAATCAGCAACATACGCATCGACCGCGACGGTCTTTCCCGGTTCAAGCCTTCTCCCATGCCGAACGAGTGAGAGAGAAAATGACGAAATCCGAAGGACGAAGCTCGAAGGAATTAGAAGAAAATTACGAAGCTCTAATATTGGATGGCGAAAAAAAGATACAACCTGAAGATGCGTGAACATTTTCGTCATCCGGATTTCGTCATTTGTTCCCGGGCATTCGTCACTTCAGGCATTCTTGCCTCTGAATGCCTTTAGAAAAATGTCAGTTGTTCTCTCGTGTGCCTAAACGCGGTTGTTGAAAGCCTGGGCCGCTCACCAATTCCGGCACGACGGCAACCGACTTCGAAGAGCGAGGCGATCTGCTCGGCAAAAATTCCCTGGCCGGTCATGCGTGTGTGCCACTGTGAATTATTGAGCCGATCGTTTCCGCGTAAGTGCCGAATTCGCCCGAGGACCTTTTCTTTCCGATCGGGAAAATGTTCCTCGAGCCAATGTTCAAATAACGGCGCCACAGCCCACGGCAAACGCACAATCGTGTAACCGGCAAACTGCGCACCAGCTTTTGCGCACACTTCCAAAATTCTCGGGACTTCGTGATCAGTCAGTCCAGGAATGATCGGCGCAACCATCACGCCAACCGGAATTCCCGCGTGGCGGAGTTGCGAGACAGTGTCGAGACGCGCACTCGGAATTGATGTGCGCGGCTCCAGCACTCGCTGCAAATTCGGATCGAGCGAAGTGACCGAAATGTTTACCGCGGCAGCGTTGAAACTTGCCAGCTCCTTCAAAAGATCGAGATCTCGCGTTACAAGACGGTTCTTCGTAATGATTGTGACCGGATTGCGAAACTGTGCAAGCATTTCCAGGCAGCCGCGCGTAATGCGCAACTTTCTCTCGATCGGTTGATAGGGATCAGTCACGCCGCTCATTACTAACGTCTGCGGTTTCCAGCGCGGCGATTCTAATTCCGCTCGCAACAATTCCGCGGCATTCGTTTTCACCACGATTTTGCTCTCGAAATCAAGTCCGGCGGAGAACCCGAGATATTCGTGAGTCGGGCGCGCGTAACAATAAATGCAACCGTGCTCACAACCGCGATACGGATTTACGCTCGTCTCGAAACCAACATCCGGACTGTTGTTGCGCGTGATGATGCTTCGCGAACCATCGCGAAAATATTGCGTCACCAGTCGCGGCCGTTCCTCTTGCGTAAGATCGACGTCAACAACATCGATATCGCCAAGATCGACATGGAGTTTTTCGAAGCGGTTGGCCGGACTCCAGGAGGCGCCTCGCCCGCGGATGGCGGACGAAGGCGGCGGCGTTTCATCAACGATTGGCACAAACTTCGTTTTTGCGGTTTGAATTCCTTTCCCCATCGACTCTAAGTTCACATGAACATAATCGCTGGTCGAGCACATTTTTTGGTTGGACTGTCCCGGATTTTTCATGCGAGAGCGCGTCCCAATTCGTGCCGACACCTTGACTTCGGGCATCGTGTTCTCGAAGGTGCTAACCATTTCAGCGGACCAGTTCCTGTGCTTCTTAAAACCAAGCAGCAACCGATTGAGAAGTTGGATTTTATCATTGCGGGCGCGCAAAAAGCTGGCACGAGCGCGCTGGCCGATTTTCTGGAAGGCCATCCAAAAATCAAGATGCCGCATAAAGACGAGTTGCACAGGACCGTCCAGCCGGCCCGCCACTTTTTTGATGACGAGGAGCGTTTTGCCAAAAGCGAGATTGATTACAAGCCGCTGCAAAGAGGCTGCGTGCGCAGACCCAAATCGACTCTGCTGGGCTCCTGCACGCCCATTTACATCTATTGGAAATCCGCCATGGAACGGATTTGGAACTACAACAATAAGATCAAGCTTCTCATTTTGTTGCGCAACCCGGCCGAACGCGCCTTTTCCCACTGGAACATGCAACGAGATAGAGACCTCGAGGATCTCGATTTTATGGACGCGGTGCAGGAGGAAAAAAATCGCGCCCGAAAGGCAATGCCTTTCCAACTGCGCAAATTCTCCTACGTGGATCGAGGGTTCTATGCAGACCAAATTCAGAGAGTATTTAGATACTTTCCTCGCGAGCAGGTCGAAGTCATAAAGTTTGAACACTTCCGGCGCGAGGCACCCAAAACGCTCGATGCGGTCTGCAGTTTTCTCGGTATCGAGCCGTTACAAAATTTAAACAATGTCGAAACTGGTTCGACGCCTTATGTGCGCAAGATGACCCGCAGTGAAAGACAATATCTTGTCGATCTTTACAAAAGTGATATCGATCGGCTCGAGAAGCTTCTCGTCTGGGACTGTTCCGACTGGAAAAGCGTGTGAGTGTTTTCAGGAAATCGCACACACTGTCATCCCATTACCGCAGCGGTCTTAGCAGGTGAGGGACTGATTGATCCACCTTGATCGGCAATCGGCCGATGTCACAATAATCCACGTCCAATCCTTGGAGGGGTGGCAGAGCGGTTGATCGCGCCGGTCTTGAAAACCGGAAGGCCGAAAGGCCTCGTGAGTTCGAATCTCACCCCCTCCGCCAGCTTGATCCTTAGGCACTTGCAACCGAGAACGTCAAAAGCATAACGATTCTGCATAAATCGTCCAACGCTGTCCAGCGGCGTTCGAAAAAATAAAGTCGGCGGTCGCACTTGACATTAAGCTGGCCCCGGTTTCCGCCGCAATGTCCCCAGAAATCGTTGTGAATGCCCAAAGTTCCGGCGCGTCTGTCCCCCGAAATCGGGCGTTTTGCCCGGAAAAAGTTGCACGAGCCGATGAGCGATATTGCACGCGACTATGCGAACCGAAACACCGACAGAAATTGCGACGCAGTCTTTTGATGAGATCGCTTTCGGGTCTTTCGCCGACTTGCGGCGCTTGTGCAGCATTTCGCGATCATCGGCCTACGGTTTGCTGGAAAGCGGCAAAATCAAAAGTCGCTACATCGGCGGCAAACGCTACATCGACTTCGAAAGTGTGCGCCGACTTTTCGCGAAAGCGCCGCAGAAACCGTCAGAAGAAGTTTGCAGCGTGATGAAAAAAAGAGCGCGCGACAGCGTGGAGGCTCGCAAGCTCGCAGCGGAGAACGGCAGCAACAGCGGGTAAAACGAGATGCGAATGAGGACGCGGGCACTCAAAAGGCATCGCGACGACGGCAAAGTCGAGCATGCTCGCCTTTTCGTCGCCATTGATAAAATTTTTCCAGCACCAGAGAACGCCAAGCTTTATCGCCCTATCGACTCCAACGACCCGGATATCATCCCGCTAGCTGACTCGATCAAGCGATATGGAGTACGCGAGCCGCTCGTCATTAGCCGAGACAATTTCAGCCCACGATCGCGGTGCAGCTCAATACCGACGCGATGCTGTTTTTGGGAAGCTTTGCGCAAGCAAGCGCAAAACCGCACGCCACGGTCTGGCGTACAAACCGTAGAAAGGGCACAACAATATGCCAAGCTACCGTAGATACAGTGATTCGCGGTACCTTCGAAAAGAAGCGATCGACGAACCACAGGAGGTCACGATCTCGGAGGTTCGCGAGCAGAATGTGGCTCCAGACGGTGAAAGGCCGAAACTAAGACTGGTGGCGAGTTTTTACGAACTCGCAAAACCACTGGTCTTGAACATGACAAACTGTGAAGTCGTCGCCAACATCGCCGGCACCGATGACTTCGCTCAGTGGGCCAACACGACTGTTGAGATCTATGTCGATCCAACGGTCAAGTTCGGCACAGAAAGACGGGGCGGAATTCGAATCCGCCCCGTCTCAAAGCGTAGTACAAGTGCTGTAGCTGAAACCGGACTCAGACCAGTACCTGAACTGAGGCCCGAAACAAAACCCGTACCCGATCGGTACTAAAACCACAAGCTGACATGCAAACCGTATGAACCACGTACCGCATGTCAAACTGTCTACCAGTCTGGGTCCAAACCCCGGACTGGTAGGTGTGCCAGTCTGGTACCAGACCGGAACCTATG
>QHOJ01000257.1 GCA_003218735.1 Verrucomicrobiota bacterium | reverse complement strand
GCCCGAGCCGCCGAACACAATGCCACGTTCGCATTCGCCGCATGCCACTGCTTCTGCCGCCGGCCGAATGAAAAGCGGATAATCGACCGGTTCCTCGCTGAACGTGCCGAGATCTTTTACTTCGTGTCCCAGTGCGCCGAGCAATTTTTTCACTGTCTCTTTGTAACGAAAACCGGCGTGATCTGTGCCAAGAGCAATCTTCATACTGATGGTTTGTTAACCGAGACGCGCGACCGCTGTCGAGGAATCTCTTCCAATCAATGCCGAATGCCGAATGCCTAAGCCCGAAGGAATGACGAATGATCAAATCACGAACGATCGTGGCGTCGCTTTGTCATTCGGGCTTTGTGCTTCTTTCGTCATTCGGCATTCGGATTTCGTCATTTGGATGATGTCTTTATCCGCCGTGCAGTTTGGCCAGTTCGCTCCAGATTTCCCGCTCTCGCTCGGTTAATTTTTTCGGGACATTCATTTGGATGACCACGTAAAGATCGCCGCGCTTGCCGGAAATTCCCGGGAGACCTTGTCCGCGCAAACGAAAGCGTTGTCCGCCCTGTGTCCCTGGTGGGACTTTCAGACGCACAGTTTTTTCGAGCGTTGGCACCCTTAGTTCGGTTCCAAGCACCGCCTGCCATGGCGCAATCTTCGCTTCGTGAATGAGATCGCTTCCTTCAACCGTGAAATCGGGATGTCGCGCCAAACGGACTCGCAAAAATAAATCGCCGCTTTTCCCGCCGCGCGCTCCCGCTTCCCCCTGGCCAGCGAGCCGAATGCGTTGCCCTTCATGCACGCCGCGCGGGATTTTGACTTGGTAGGTTTCCACTTTGTTTGAACCCGCGCGGCGTAGCGAAACCGTCCTTGTCGATCCGTGGAGCGCTTCTTCGAGGGTAACCATGATGTCCGCTTCCACATCGCTCCCGCGTTCGGCTGTCGCCGGACGTCCGCCGAACCCGCCGAAAGCCGATCGGCCTCGGCCGCCGCCGAAAAACGCCTCGAAGAAATCGCTAAACCCGGTTCCACCAAATTCGAATTCGACCCCCCCGTCGGTACCTCCGTATTGATAAAATCTACCGCCAGGCTGCTGTGCGCCCCATCCCGGCGGTGGCTGAAATCCACCCGGTTGATTCCAATCCGCGCCAAGCTGATCGTATTTCTTTCGCTTTTCCGGATCGCTCAGAACCTCATACGCCTCATTGATCTGCTTGAACTTCTCCTCGGCAGCCGCTTTGTCCTTCGCGACATCGGGATGATATTTACGCGCGAGCTTGCGGAACGCGCTCCGGATCTCATCGTCGCTCGCGGTCTTCGCGACACCTAGCGTCTCGTAGTAATCTCTGAACTGCACCGCCATTTCACCTCAAACCTTGTGCCTCCGACGGATTAGCGCAACCTTCTCTGGATGCGCGAACTCGGAAAACTCGTAGTCATCTCCGGCGTGATCGTGACCCTGGTGGGCTTGGTGTTGTGGAGCGGATTAGGGCCGAAGTGGCTGGGGCGTTTACCCGGGGACATCCGGATCGAACGCGAGCACGCTACTTTTTATTTCCCGATCGTCACCTGCATCATTCTCAGCATTCTGCTGAGTTTGTTATGGTCAATCTTCCGGCGCTGACCGTTCTTTGAAATGGTCGCCCGTTCGCGTGTTCAGGCCCATCTCAACGACCATGTTGTCCGGCTCATGCAATGCCGGCGCTGCCCGCGTATGCAATCGACGCCGGTTTCGGGCGGCGCGATTGTCAGCGATGTGATGTTAATTGGTCAGGCACCTGGACCAAGAGAGCCGGTTCTGCAAAAGCCGTTCGCGCACACCGCCGGGCGGACGCTATTTCAATGGTTCGAGAAATTCTGCGGCCTCGCGGAATCAACTGTTAGATCGACAGGAACCGATCGTGTTCCAGCTCCGGATGAAATTCGGAATTGTTCCTCGTGGATGAACGACGAAATCAAAATCTTGCGACCGCGCCTCATTATTCCGGTCGGACGCTTGGCGATTGCGCAGTTCATCGAGTGCACGAAATTAGAAAAAGTGATCGGCTGTAAATTCTGTGTTCATCGCGCTGGACACACTTTTGATCTAATCCCGCTGCCGCATCCATCGGGCGCATCGCCCTGGCCCAAAATCTCGCCTGGCAAGCAACTGACTGAACGCGCAATGCGTCAAGTCGCGTGCCATCCAGCGATTGCCGCGCTGACAGGGTTCGAGCGGAGCTTGTCCCGAGCGAAATCGAAGAAGACGCGCCGAAATTGACTCGCCTTAGTACGCAATCCAACGTGCGAATTCCTTGATGGACGAATCAAAAATACGAACACGCTCTCAAGTTCCCGAATCGGATAAGTGGGATCTGACGGGTCTTTTCGCTGACGTGGGAAAGTGGCGGGAAGATTTTATCTGGGTCCGAGGAACTTATCCGCTACTCAAAGAGTGGAAGGGAAAACTCGGCGAATCGGCGAAGAATCTGGCTGATTGCCTGGAATTTGAGAAGGCGCTCGATCTGAAACTCGAACGTCTGTATCACTTCGCATCCCTTCAACTGGCGGAGGACAGCGCGAACAACGAATACCTCGCGCGGATCGGGCAGATCCAAAATCTGATGACGAAAATCGCCGAAGCGGGAGCATTCGTTGTCCCAGAAATCCAGGCGATCGACGACGAGACTTTCGCAAAATTCGTTGCCGATCCGGTGCTGTCGGAGTGGCGAATCAACCTGCACAAAATTCGGCGGCTTAGGCCGCACGTGCTCTCCGAGCCGGAGGAACGCATTCTCGCGCTGGGAAAGGTCGCGCTCAATGGCTACGACGACACATTCTCGCAACTCACGGATGTGGACATGAAGTTCGGCGTGTTAATCGATGAAACCGGTCGCGAGAAAGCGTTAACGCAAAGTTCGTTCAGTTCGTTTTTGGTCAAACCCGATCCCGAATTGCGCAAACGCGCGTTTCAACAGTTCTACACGGAATTCCAAGACCACCAGTACACGCTCGCGGCAGCATTGGCCTACTCGATCAAAGCGGACGTTTTTCGCGCTCGCGCCCGGCATTATGAATCTGCTCTGGAAGCGGCCCTGTTCCCTGACGACGTTCCGGTTTCCATTTACGAAGGATTGGTCGCCTCCGTTCGCGCGAACCTGAAGCCGCTTTTTCGCTACTTCGAATTGCGCCGGCGCGTGCTCGGTTTGGCCGAGTTGCATCATTACGACACTTACGCGCCGCTAGTTCCGGAAGTTGAAACACGCGTTACTTTTGATCGAGCCGTCGACCATGTGCTCGCCGCGCTCGCACCGCTCGGAAAAGAATATGTCGATGTTCTGGCCGAAGGGCTGCGGGGGCGCTGGTGCGACCGATATGAAACAAAAGGCAAACGCAGCGGCGCGTTTTCATCCGGAAGCTATGGTGCATCGCCGTACATCCTCATGAATTACAAGGACGATGTCTTCGCCGACGTTTATACGCTGGCGCACGAAGCCGGCCACTCGATGCACACCTGGTTTTCTCAAAAATCGCAGCGTTTTCAGGATTACGAGTACCCAATCTTTCTGGCCGAGGTCGCGTCGACATTCAACGAAGAGTTGCTCAGCCATCATCTGCTCGAGCAGACAAGCGATCCGAAGATGCGCGCTTATATCATTAACCGGCAGATCGACGATCTTCGCGGCACGCTGTTTCGGCAGACAATGTTCGCCGAGTTTGAGAAGATCATCCACGCGATTGCGGAAAGCGGCGACGCGCTTACGCTCGACGTTTTCAAGTCTGAGTACCGCAAACTTCTCGAGATCTACTTCGCGCAAAATTTTGTTTTCGATCCGCAACTCGATCTGGA
>QHOJ01000256.1 GCA_003218735.1 Verrucomicrobiota bacterium | reverse complement strand
TCCGTGAGATTATCGCTTCGTATGAGCACAAGTTCGCGGAGCTGGAACTCGAACGTGAGCGTGCCATAGACCGGGTAGAAAGCGGCGATGACATCGATCCGGGAATCATCAAGCAGGTTAAGGTTTATATCGCAAGCAAGCGCAAGTTGAGTGTCGGTGACAAGATGGCCGGTCGCCACGGGAACAAAGGCGTGGTTGCACGCATCGTTCCTGAAGAAGACATGCCCTTTCTGGCGGATGGAACGCCGGTTGAAATTGTGCTCAATCCGCTGGGCGTACCGAGCCGCATGAACGTTGGCCAGGTTTTGGAAACCCATCTGGGAGTTGCCGCGAAGGCACTCGGATTCAAAGTGGCGACCCCTGTATTCGACGGAATCAAGGAGAAACAGATTCGTGAATATCTGCATGAAGCGAAGAAAAAGGAAGGTTTCTCCTGGGTACAAGAAACTGGTAAAGCGCGGCTTTTCGATGGACGTACCGGCGATCCTTTTGATCAGGAAGTGGTGGTTGGCCATATCTACATGATGAAGCTCGGCCACTTGGTTGCGGACAAGATTCACGCTCGCGCCGTGGGACCGTACTCGCTCGTTACCCAACAGCCGCTCGGGGGCAAGGCGCAGTACGGCGGACAACGCTTCGGCGAAATGGAAGTGTGGGCGTTGGAGGCATACGGGGCCGCCTATACGTTGCAGGAGCTGCTTACGGTAAAATCGGACGACGTGCAGGGCCGGACCCGCATCTACGAATCGATCGTCAAGGGCGACAACTCACTCGAAGCAGGCACCCCTGAATCTTTCAACGTGCTCATCAAGGAAATGCAGAGCCTCGGTCTCGATGTAAAAGTCGGGGGCCAGGCCCCCAGCAGTTTTCTGGAGAACGTCGCATAATTTTAGATCAGCAATTACTTGGATTAAATCATGAACGAACATTCCTGGCGTGAGTTAGTGGGCGAGGAACGCCCTGTGGGTTTTGATCAAGTCGCGATCGGCGTCGCGTCGAGCGACACGATGCGCTCGTGGAGCAAGGGCGAAGTCAAAAATCCCGAGACAATCAATTACCGCACGTTTAAACCGGAGAAGGGGGGCCTTTTCTGCGAGCGAATCTTTGGTCCGACACGGGATTGGGAATGCTCATGCGGAAAATACAAGCGCATCAAGCATAAAGGCGTGATCTGCGACCGGTGCGGCGTCGAGGTCACTCTTGCGCGCGTCCGGCGCGAACGGATGGGCCATATCGAATTGGCCGTGCCGGTGTCGCATATTTGGTTCTACAAATGCATGCCCTCGCGCATCGGACTTATGCTCGACATGAGCGCGCGGCAGCTCGAACGCGTCATTTATTACGAGGATTACATCGTCATCGATCCCGGCAAGACTCCGCTGCAGAAAACACAACTGCTTAACGAAGTCGAATATCGTGAAGCACAGGAACAATACGGCGATGATTTCGTTGCCGGCATGGGCGCCGAAGCGGTGAAGAAACTTCTCGCGGAGATTGACCTAAACAAACTCAACAAAGAGCTCGAGAAAGCGATGGGCGCCACGAAGAGCAAACAGATTCGCAAGAAGCTGGCGAAACGACTCAAGCTCGTCCAAGGATTCCAAAACTCGCACGCACGTCCCGAGTGGATGGTTCTCGATGTGTTGCCGGTCATCCCGCCGGATTTGCGTCCGCTTGTTCCACTGGAAGGCGGGCGTTTTGCGACTTCGGACCTTAATGATCTTTATCGTCGGGTAATTAATCGCAATAACCGTCTCAAAAACCTGCTCCTGCTCAAGACTCCGGACGTCATCATTCGCAACGAAAAACGGATGTTGCAGGAAGCTGTTGACGCTTTGTTCGACAACGGCCGCCACGGTCGCGCGGTCACTGGCGCGGGGAATCGACCACTCAAATCGTTGAGCGACATGCTAAAGGGCAAAGGCGGACGGTTCCGTCAAAACTTGCTCGGAAAGCGTGTCGATTACTCCGGCCGATCCGTTATTGTCATTGGTCCCGAACTGAAACTTCACCAGTGCGGTCTGCCGAAGAAAATGGCGCTCGTTCTGTTCGAGCCATTCATTATTCGTCGTCTCAAGGATCTCGGTTATGTCCATACGGTGCGCAGCGCGAAAAAAATGATCGAGCGCCAGACGCCGGAAGTTTGGGACATTCTCGAGGAAGTCACTAAGGGTCATCCGGTGTTGCTCAATCGCGCGCCGACCCTGCATCGGCTGTCGATCCAGGCTTTTGAGCCGCAATTGATCGAAGGCGA
>QHOJ01000255.1 GCA_003218735.1 Verrucomicrobiota bacterium | reverse complement strand
GCTCAGGGGGAGGGCGCGGAGATCATTGCAAAAATCGAAGGGTCATTTTCCAATGTGGTAGGGCTTCCCATGGAACAAACACGTCGTTTGCTCTGGCAATTTGGAATTAAGCCGACCACACTTTAACTGATCTCCGCCATCTCGCGCTCGGCTTGGGCGGGCTGAGCGCTCGGCTTACGCTTCAAGACGAAATAAAGGAACCAAACGATAAAGCAATTGACGGCCAGAATAAGCACGGCAACCAGGCTCGGACGGTGCCAAATGTGCCGCACTTCGAGCGGAATCAAGGCTGCAGTCGCAAAAATCATCAATAATTCCGCCCACCGCTGCTGCATATAGACGCCGATTCCTTCGGTGAAAAGAACTGCTGTGTAAAACAGCGCCAAAAAACCGGTGGCACGCAACACCCCGCCTGCAAGCACGGCTTGCAGTTTATGGAGCAAGTAGGCGACGGGCTTGCTGTGCTCCATTAGGATCTCGTCTGCGGCCCAATTCGAGAGCAAATCCATCCAGCGGGTGCGCGCGTTTAGGAAAAGCAGCGAAACACCAAGCAACAGCAGCAGGACGCCTTTGCCGATTTTGAAGAGCGCGATCAGCTTAAGATAGCGATGGCGACGCGGCTCCTGCAGAATCGCAGGAGTGTGCGCCGGATGACTCATTATTCAACTCTTCGCCGAAGTTCGTTCATTCCGCAATGATCGGACTTTCCCGGCAGCAGACTTCCAATTTGTTGCCGTCAGGATCTTCGAAGAAAAATGCGTAATAGCCGGGACTGTAATCGCGACAGACTTCCGGGCCTTCGAGAGTTTTCCCACCCGCTTTTCGCACTAATTCCGCAATACGGTCCACTTGTTTGCGCGTATCCGCCCAGAAGGCGATTCGTGTTCCGTTGGGTTGATGATCTTTGTCTTCGGAGAAGCAAAAGAATTCCGAAGGCTTGTCGCCCCCAGCGGAATAAAAGGTATGGAAGTCTTCGCCTGGACTTTCGCGAACGAATCCCAGTTCCGGCAACAATTTCCCGTAAAATTCTCTGGCCACCTCCATGTCCCTTACTCGCAAATCAATATGATCAAAATGTCGTGTCATCATTGGTTACACTCATTTACTTTACGTCGCGGTTCAATCACTTGCACAACAAGGCCAAATCCCGTTTCCTAATGTTCTTCGTGCCAAACAAGATCGACAACCCCGAAAAAACAGGGGCTTGCGATTTCTTTCAGGGCAGGCTTTGCGTCACCACTGTGATCGCATTATCGATCTTTCTGTCCGGCTGTCAGAAGCGGAACAATTCCGTCTCCGGAACAATCGAGGTGGACGAAGTGCATGTCGGTCCGCGTAGCGGCGGACGGGTGGAAAAGATTTTCGCGTGGGAAGGCGACACACTTCGCACCGGGCAACCGATCGTGCAATTGGATGCCTCCGAACTACATGCGCGCCGCGATCTTGCCGAAGCGCAGATTAATACCGCAATTCACGACGCCGATGCACAAGATGCGCAATTGCAATTCTTGCGCGACGACGCGAAGCGGCAAAAGGATTTGCTCCAACGCAAAGTGGTCTCCCCCAATGATGCCGAGCGCGCGGACAGCGCGGCCAAAGCGCAGGACAAAAATCTGGCGGCCGCTAAAATGCGCGTGACCCAGGCGCGGGCCCAGCTTGCCGACATCGATGCGCAGCTTGCCGAAATGCAGGTGATTGCGCCGAGCGACTCGGTTCTGGAGGTGCTCAGTGTGAAGGTAGGCGATGTGCTCCCCGCCAATCGCGAAGTCGCGACGCTACTCCTTACGCATCACTTGTGGGTGCGGGTGTATGTGCCGGAACCGTGGCTGGGTCTAATAAAGGTGGGCGATCAGGTGCGCGTCCGCGTCGACTCTTTCCCCGGGAAGGATTTCGACGGGACGGTCGAGCAGGTCAATCGTCAGGCCGAATTCACGCCGCGCAACGTGCAAACGGTAGCAGATCGGATCCGGCAGGTATTCGGCGTGAAGATTCGTTTGCCGAACACCGACGATCGGTTACGCGCGGGGATGTCAGCCGATGTTTATTTTCCGAATGTTTCGCGCTGACAAGATCGACAGCTCATGGTGCGATGATTCATTCTTTGTCATTCCGAGCGAAGTCGAGGAATCTCTTACTGTTAGTTCGACAATTTTCAAAATAACAATGAGAGATCTTTCGACTATGCTGCACTTCGGTTTCGCTCCCCTCAAGATGACAAAATGAGCGATGCAATGATTGAGTGCGAAGGGCTGACAAAGCGCTTCGGCACATTCACGGCGGTTGATCACATTTCG
>QHOJ01000254.1:393-3625 GCA_003218735.1 Verrucomicrobiota bacterium | reverse complement strand
TCAGCTCCTTCTCCATCAGGAGACCCATGGCCGATTTCGCTACGAATTTTGTGATGCCAGCTGTCGATGCATGCGCACGATGCGCCGTGCCAAAGGCGTCGTTCACAAACAGATCGCCGAGCTTCGCGAGTGCCTCCCCAAATCTCGGATCGTTCGCTTCCTCCTCCGACTGGAACCGGACATTCTCAAGTAGAGCTACGTCGCCGTTCTCCATATGAGCTATGATTTTTTCCGGCACTTCTCCAATGGCATCGTGACTAAAGATGACCGGCTGATGGATAAGCGAATGCAAATAGTCACCGATCGGCCGGAGCGAGTATTTTTCGATACGCTTTCCTTTCGGCCGGCCAAAGTGCGACATCAGAATCGTCTTCGCGCCGTGTTCGCGCAGGTAATTGATCGTAGGCAGGCTCTCGCGTATGCGCGTGTCATCGGTGATGCGGATCTTGCCGCCGCGCGTCTCGACCGGCACGTTAAAATCGACTCGCACCAGCACGCGCTTTCCGCGCACATCAAGGTCGTGCAGCGTGAACTTCGGCATGATCACTTCTGCTTTTCTCGCGTTTATTTCGAAATCAGTTCGAGCATTTCCACACAACGGTTGCTATAGCCCCATTCGTTATCGTACCAGCCTACGATTTTCACGAATCGATTGCCCAGCATCAGCGTCAGTCTGCTGTCAAAAATGCATGAATGCGGATTGCCGACGATGTCTTGCGAAACGAGCGGCTCCTCGCTGTATTCGACTGCGCCTTTGTAACCTTTGTCCGACGCAGCTTCTCTGAATGCAGCATTGACTGCATCGACTGTCGCATCTTTTTCGAGAACGGCGGTGAAATCGGTCACCGAACCATCCGGCGTGGGCACGCGATAGGCGCCACCATTCAATTTTCCTTTCAAATCGGGGATGACTTCACCGATCGCCTTGGCAGCGCCGGTGGTGGAAGGAATGATGTTCACCGCGGCTGCCCGCGCCCGCCTGAGATCATCATGCGGAAAATCGAGGATGCGCTGATCGTTCGTGTAGCTGTGAATCGTGCTCATGAATCCGTGTGCGATTCCAAAGTTGTCGTTCAACACTTTCGCCATTGGCGCGAGACAATTCGTTGTGCAGCTCGCATTTGAAACGACTTTGTGTTTCTCGGGATCAAAGAGATCGTCGTTTACGCCGATGCAGATCGTCACGTCCGGGCCTTTCGCGGGCGCGCTGATCAGCACTCGTTTCGCACCCGCTTTGCTCAAGTGCAGGTCGGCTTTTTCGCGGCTGGTGAAGAATCCGGTCGATTCGAGCACAACATCGACATCCAGCTTTTTCCATGGCAGGTTCGCCGGGTCGCGCTCTTTCAGAATCTTAATTTTGTGGCCGCGAACGACGATATTTTCGTCATCATGGCCGATCTCGCCGTCGAACTTGCCGTGGACCGAGTCCCATTTGAGCAAATGGGCGAGTGTTTTCGTGTCAGTGAGATCGTTGATCGCGCGAACCCGCTCGACTTGTTTTTGCGTCATGGCGCGTAGCACGTTGCGCCCGATACGACCGAATCCGTTGATAGCGTAATTTGCCATAGAAAGAAGAGTGGAAGAGTTGAATCGTTAAACCGTTAAACATCGAACATCAAACATCAAAAATCGAATGTCGAAAGTGTTCCTCGCTCACTTGGTTGCCGCATTGTCGATCTTGTGCGCGCATGCCGCCTGGAGCGCCACGCCTACCCGTTCAGCAATGAAAACGATCCTCGTCCTGGGCGACAGCTTATCGGACGGATTTCAGCTCAAACGCAGCGAAGCTTATCCTGCTCTGATCGCAAACAAGCTGCGCGACGCCGGCCTGAACCTTCAAGTGACCAACGCCAGCGCAACTGGCGGTACGACCCATTTGAACCGCAAGATCGACATCTTCATCCTGGAGCTTGGAATCAACGACGCTTTTCGCGGGGTGCCCGTGGGGCAGATCCAAAACAATCTTCAGCAGATCATCGATAGAGTGAAGGCGCGAAATCCCGACGTGCGCGTGGTGATCGCGGGAATGCAGCTGCCAAATTACGGAGCCGACGATTATGTGTCCGCCTTTGGCAAAATGTTCGGCGAGCTCGCGACAAAAAACGGCGTCGCACTGGTGCCGTATCTCCTCGACGGCGTGGCGGGTGATCCTTCGCTGAATCTACTGGATGGCATTCATCCCAATGCCGCCGGCCAGAAGATTTTGGCCGAAAATGTCTGGCGCGTCCTCGAACCAATTGCGCGCGAGACAGCCGTGGACCCATCCTCGCACGTTAGATAAAGAAACGATGGACCCTGCCCGACCCAACGATCCCGACCCGAGCGATCCGTGTAATCCTGAACGAGCCGATCACGCGATCCTGGAAACAATCGAGATCGCAACGGAGGGCGAAGATTGCGACGAGTGTGTGCGCAAACTGCGCGCTCCCCTCAGGAAAATCAAAGGCGTAAAGAGTGTGAAAGTTGATCTCGGCCATGAGCGGATCATCGTCACATTCGACGCGCGCAAGACGCACCCGCCCGATCTTCACGACGCAATTCTGAAAAGCGGTTATAAGCCGGGCCGCTTCGCGGAAGAATGAGCCTGTAGCGGCGGTCTGTGACCGCCGGATAGTTCGACGCTCATAGAGCGCTGCTACAGTGTGAGGCAGTGGAACGTGCCCAGCCCCCAGATCAATTCGCGTGAATCGATTCCGATGGCGCGACGATCGGGAAAAAGCTGTTGTAAGATCGAGGATGCAATTTCGTCGTTTGGATCGGCAAATGTCGGGACAAGCACGCAACTATTTGCGATATAGAAGTTGGCATAACTGGCAGGCAGGCGCTGACCTTCACGCACAATCTTTTTCGGCATCGGCAAGGTGATAATGTCGATCTTATGGTCACCGATCTTCCTTGCCCTAAGGCGTGCGAGATTTTCCTGTAGCGGTTCATAATTTTTATCTTCGCGACTTTCTTCCACAACCGCGACGACGGTATTCTCCGAAACAAAACGCGCGAGATCGTCGATATGACCGTCGGTATCGTCGCCTTCGATTCCTTGGCCCAGCCAGAGAATTTCCCGAACCCCAAGATAATCGCGGAGGCGTTGCTCGATTTCGGCGCGGCCCAAACTTGGATTGCGATTCGGATTTAGGAGACACGATTCCGTCGTCAGCAGTGCGCCCGCGCCATTTACGTCGATCGAGCCGCCTTCTAAAATCATTCGGGGATAAAAAACTGGGACATCGAG
>QHOJ01000254.1:0-369 GCA_003218735.1 Verrucomicrobiota bacterium | reverse complement strand
AGATCGCACGGCGGATACTTCCCGCCCCAGGCATTGTAGGCCCAGTCGACGATCGCGAGCCTTGGGTCAGCATCCCGAGCCAGAAAAATCGGCCCATGATCGCGGCACCACGGCTCGTTTGTCGGAACCCGATAAAACGTCACGCGCTCCATTGACAACCCACGCAAAACTGAGCGCGCCTCTGCTTCATGCGCGCCATTGCAAACGTTGATGCAAACTTGCTCGGATTCGATGAGAGCCTCTGCCATCGCGCGCAAAGCCGGCAAAACGCGATCGAATGAATCAGGGAAACTGATTCCTTCCCGCCGCGGCCACGATAGCCACGTAGCAGCGTGCGGTTCCCATTCCGCTGGCATGCGATACCCAAAT
>QHOJ01000253.1 GCA_003218735.1 Verrucomicrobiota bacterium | reverse complement strand
GTCCAGATGAGAAGATTGCGGCGACGATCCGAGTTCAATCAAAAAAATCCGGCGCCGGACCGAATGCAGTCGATCAGACATGGGACGAAAATCTCCATATCGTTTTTGCGACGCGCTCCGGCATCGTCAAGAAATCGAATCTTTCCGATTACGCCAACGTTCGGAAAGGCGGCATCATCGCAATTCAGATTGAAGAAGGTGACCGCTTGATTGATGCGAAGCTCACCAATGGAAACAACGAAATTGTGCTCATCACGAAAGAAGGCATGAGCCTGCGTTTTCACGAGGAACAGTTGCGCGACCAGGGGCGTAATACCGTGGGCGTTTGGGGAATTCGACCCGCTAAAAAGGATCACGTCGTGGCTATCGCGATTGTCGATCCAACGGCAATGTTGCTCGTTACCGGAGAGAACGGCATCGGCAAGCGGACACCATTTGACGATTACCGGCGCCAATCTCGCGGCGGTAAAGGCATCATCACAATGAAAACCGGCGAGAAAACCGGCGATGTGGTCGGCGCGCTAACAGTCACTGATAAGGATGAGCTGATGCTCATCACCACCAAAGGTCAGATGGTGCGAACGCGCGTGAAAGAAATCCGCATCGTCGGCCGAAACACCATGGGCGTGAAGTTGATGGATTTGCGGAACGGAGAAAAGCTTCAAGCGATCGCGCCCGTTGTCAGTCAGGCGGAAGAGGAGGCGCAAACCGCCGACGTGTCAGTTGAGAAGTTGTAGCTGGAGCTCTCAGGTCCCGGGTAGCTTCAAAAGCCGATCGGCTCTTCGTTTAAAAGAAAAGGAACACGGTCCGAGCGTGTTCCTTTTTTCAAATGTGTAGCTGCGTCCACCCTTGGCTTAGTAGCCGCCTGTGGTCTGATGCGTTGTTGTCGTCATCGTGCTTGGCGGCGGTGCCGTTACCGCGGTCTCACGCGTCGTCGTTGTAGTGGTCGTCTCAGGCGAGCTCGCGCAGGAGACCAGCATCATGGCCAACACTGAAAACACAGAAGTAAGAATGATCAGTTTTTTCATAATGTGAATTGTTTCTTCAAGAACAATTCGTCACAAGTTGCTTCCGCAGATGTATTAAAAGGAAAGAAATTCCGCCGACTGGGGCGGATCGCAGTCAACGCGCAAGAGTTGTGAATCCATCATCTGTTTCGGCGTCGCTCGGAGTTGATGCCGAAATTTAGGTTTCGCACGTTGATCTGTTAGATGTCGATCTTCGCGCGCTGTTTCTTTAGCTCGCCGCGTTTTCGCTTGGCTTCGAGAAGACGACGCTTGAGCGCAG
>QHOJ01000270.1 GCA_003218735.1 Verrucomicrobiota bacterium | reverse complement strand
AGCACCGTGTAGAAAACGCGCAGGAACCGCTTAGCGCCGTCATTCAAGGCGTGGATGAAGCCTGGGAAGTTTGTCTGCGCAAATTCACCATCGACATGATCGAACGCTCCGCTGGCGGGAACCTCGGCGATTTCCGCAAGCGCGGATTGATTTGAATGGCGCCACAGCCATCTAAAAGTCGAATCGAGATAGACTGCAAGATGCGGTCTGTTTCTTGTTAGATGGCTACGCGTCTAGTGCTGTTTTGGCTTTTCGTCGCCGCTGGGTTGCTCGTCGGTGTTCAGAGCTCATCGGCGCAGCACTACGATCGCATTGCCATCGCGGGAGCCTACGAGGGTGGCCCGGCTTTCGACCTGGTCGTTCGTTGGTCGTCCTATTCGCCACGCCGTCGAGCCGGTGTCACGCATTTCTGGGGGGAGATTCACCTAACTTTACTCCGCAGTACGTTGTCGCTGACATCTCACTTAAGCTTGATCAGCACCGAATCGCGATTCCGCGTGACGCCTTCGCAGACCTAGGCGATGGCCTAGTGCCGACTGTCGATGTCGACGCCGACACACGTGACGTTCACATTGACTGGAGCGGAGGTGACGCCGCGGGCAGTTACCGAGTCGTCTTCACATTTCGCCATTATCGTCTCGTGCAGCGCGAGGTTTTTGCCTATCTTGCGAAGGAGCCGAGCGAGGTACGACGTTTTCCGTGATGCCGCCATCTAACCAATCGATGGAGCTGACCGCGAGCCGCCGTACTATCCAGCTTCAAATGAGTTCAACCGGTTAATCCGCCGCGACGCGCGCCCTCGCTCGCGTCAGCTCATCTTGTTCTCGTTAGACGGCAACAATACAATACCGAGAGACCGCCGGGCCATCCTCTATCTCACGTTGGTCATTCTTCCAGCCGTTAAACTTTCCGCTTTCTTCGATCCACGCCTCTTGTCATCCTGCGCGTCCGCAACAACAGTGGCGGCCGGACTTTGAAAAACTACGTACAGCTTAATCTCAGCCTGCTTTATTGGATTTTGATTGCGCCGTTTACCGGACAGTTTTTCAAAATCGCGCCGATCTTTCGGCAAATGGTGTTTATCGGAGTGCGCGCGGCACCGATGGTCGCGCTGACCGCGTTCAGCGTAGGGGTGACGCTTGCCATGCAAGCCGCGCATTCCTTGAAAGAACTCGGCGCAGAAATGTACATCCCAGATTTGGTGATGGTGACGCTCCTGCGCGAGATGGGCCCGGTTTTAATTGCGGTGATTGTAATCGGTCGCAGCGGTTCCGCAGTGGCGGCGGAACTGGGGACGATGAAAGTTTCCGAGGAGATCGAGGCGCTGGAAGTAATGGCTATTAATCCGGTTCAATATCTGGTCGTGCCGCGGTTCCTGGCCATGCTTGTGATGCTGCCGGCGCTCACAATCTTCGGAAATTACATCGGCGTGTTTGGCGGGTGGGCGGTGTGCACCTTCGCACTTGATTTTAATACAGCCGGTTACGTCCTGCGCGCCTTGCAAAGCGCGGACACATGGGATTTGTATTCGGGAATGATCAAAAGCGTTGTCTTCGCCTGGATCGTGATCACGATCGCCTGCAACGCTGGACTACATGTCGAAGGTGGCGCGGAGGGTGTAGGGCAAGCCACGACCGCCTCGGTCGTGCAAGCTTTGCTTGCAATGTTAGTCACGAACGCGGTGCTTACCGGGATTTTCTTTTTTGCGGCATGAAGGGAATGACGAAGCACGAATGACGAATGACAAAATCCGAAGTCCAAAGGACGCGTAAAGATTACGATCGGTTTTGGGGTAACAGCGATACTGCACTCATGCGCGAAGAGGCGGGTGGTGAGCGTGTTTACAACCTTGAGGAACGGACGGCGCGATTCGGCAAAGCTGTCATCGATTTTGCGAAAACGATTCCGCAGAATTCTGTGACGTATCGACTCGTCAATCAGGTGGTTGGCGCGGGAACGAGCGTCGGGGCAAATTACGTCGAAGCCGATGCCGCCATCTCGAAGAAAAAGTTTTTGAAAAGCATCGGGACATGCAAGAAAGAGTCGCGTGAAGTCAGGCACTTTCTACGGATGGCGGTTCGTGCGGTAGCAGAGTTAAAGCCTGAAGCTCGCAAGCTTTGGCGAACTGCATCTGATTTTCCCAAAGATTTGGAGGAGCGGCAAAAATGCGCAGCGAAATCCCAGTAATGAACAACCAGGGAATGATGTTCGTCATTCGCGCTTCGTCATCGATTCGTCATTCGTCATTCGGCATTTGTCATTTTTCTTTCCATGTCACCGCCTGACCCTCCCATCATTGAGGTTATCGATCTTGTCCACCAATTTGGTGAGCGCGCTGTACTCAACGATATCTCCTTCAACGTCCACCGTGGCGAGACCCTCGTGATTATGGGCGGAAGCGGTTGTGGCAAAAGCACGTTGCTCCGGCATATGATTGGTTCGATGAAACCGACTTCTGGCTCTGTAAAGATCTTCGGTGAAGAAATCGCAGCCATGAAAGAAAGTGAGATCGGACGCGTCCGGCAGCGGTTCGGAATGCTGTTCCAATCCGGCGCGCTGCTGGCATCGCTCACTGTTGGCGAGAACGTGGCGTTGCCACTTTTTCAACACACGGACAAGTCCGCCGACGAAATCGAAGCAATCGTGAAAC
>QHOJ01000269.1 GCA_003218735.1 Verrucomicrobiota bacterium | reverse complement strand
ATGTTCGCCGCTACTCTAATTTTAGCGTATTGAAAATCGCCGATTCCAGCTCCACAAAAGCCGTTAGCTTTTCATCCGCACGCACAACGAAGCGCTTTCCGTCGTCGCGGTGCGCGTCAGCAACGAAGATCGTTCGCCCGCGATAATCCACGGCTGAGACGCAGCCCCAACTCCAACCGGTTTTCTGAGATTGTCAGCGCTCAATCATGAGCTTTGATCGGCCCTTCGATAATCTCGGGTTTCTGAGTGATAAGTTTAGACAGATGCTCTTGTACGTAGTCCGCAGCCAGGTGCACCGACTCATCAGCACCGGCTTTGTCCTTAAAGACGCCGACGGACGCGCCCTCGCCCTTACCAGTATCGAGCCAATAGTAGCGCACAAACCCCTTCGCCTTCTTGACGATGGGCACAAAGTCCTCGCGTACCCGCCGGTCGATCTCTGCACTGTCCTTCGGATTAAAATGGTAATGGCGAATAACGGCGAACATGATATTTCTCCTTTACTGGAATTTCCGATTTGCAACCCTATTTCCGCGCAAAGCGATAGGTCCGCCGCCCGCGTTTGTCAACCCCGAATCGCCGATTCGAGTTCGACAAACGCGGTGAGTTTTTTATCGGCACGCAGTTTTGCCGCACTCAGTCTAATAACAATGCTGCTTCTTTGCGATTGTTCCTCTCCAAATCTGGCGTTTGAGGGCAACCCGATGCCCGAAAACCAAGTCGCGACTTACATGACATCCGTTACATCTTCGAGTGCTTATGACACGCCGCCGAAGTTCTTGAAAGGCTATGCCCCTTTTTTTCCTGCGACGGAAGCCAAAAGGCGTCATTGGGGTTATGCCGTTGTTGAGTTCAGCGTCACAGCCGATGGCGCGACCGGCGATATTCGCCCCATCACGGCCACAGCTTATTCATTTGCAGAGGAAGCAATGTATGCCGTGCAAAATTGGCGGTTCGCCCCGGCGCGCAAACATGGCCAGCCGGTTGTAGTTCGGATGCGACTCCCGTTCACTTTCCGAAGTTAAGCGCGAGATTGTCTTTGGCCTAATGCCAGCCAATTGAATCCTAGCGAGGCAGCCAGTCGATCAAAGAGCAGAAGTCAGAAGTCAGATTTCAGATTTCGCTTTTTACGAAAGAAATTCTGCAAAATGGCCGCGCATTCATTTTGCAGTACGCCGGAGGTGATGTCGCAATGATGATTCAGTGCGGGATGCTGAAGTAAATTGATGATTCCGCCAGCGCCGCCGCTCTGTAGATCGGCACATCCGAAAACAACACGGCGCATCCGTACTTGTACAAGCGCGCCCGCGCACATCGCGCACGGCTCTTTCGTCACATACAAATCACAGTCAACTAGCCGCCAATCTCCCACCGCGGCTTCCGCCTGTGTTAGCGCGAGCATCTCCGCATGCGCGGTGGCATCTTTTAGCAGCTCGACCTGATTGCAGGCGCGCGCAATGATTCTGCCCGCCCGCACAACGACTGCCCCGACCGGCACTTCGTCGGCTTCATAAGCTTTTTGCGCCTGTCGCAATGCTTCGCGCATGAAATGTTCGTCGCTTTGCAGATCAATCATCATTTCGAGCACGTTACAATAGTTAAAAGAGTTACAAAGGGCCTGCCGCTGCAACGTTGCAACGTTTTAGCTCTCGTTGAGCCATGGCAACGCGCCGTCACTTGCGACACGCGGCGCATACATCCGCGCGGACTTATGCTGGCGAATTTAATTGCATGCCAATGAAAAGATTATTCTGCATCCCGGCCATATTATTTGTCTCGCTCGTCACAGCTGGCGCCACCGAACAGGGTGTCGTCGACCACTCCGCTGTGATCATTCGCGATTTTCGACAGATGCCAGAAAAAGGAATCCCAAGAGATGTGCTGCGACATTCTAAAGGGCTCGCGATCATGACCGTCGTCAAAGCTGGACTCATTTTTAGCGGCAAAGGCGGCCAGGGAGTCGTGGTCGCTCGCACAGGCCATGGCTGGTCCGGGCCATCATTTATCGCCACAGGCGGTGCAGGTTGGGGTCTCCAGATCGGCGCTCAAGTGACCGATTTCGTGATT
>QHOJ01000268.1 GCA_003218735.1 Verrucomicrobiota bacterium | reverse complement strand
TATTTGCCAGCGCGCTCTTTGTTCTGCGCCTCGGACGCGAGCGCATGATTCCAATCGCGGGGCGCCTGTTTCGTTTCGACGAATTTATCGGTGCGCTCTTGCTGGGCCTGTCGATGATCGACGTCCTCTACAACGCGCCCAGTTTATTTCGCTGACCGTTTCAGAACTGCCCGGTCTGCAACATCACCAGGGTGCAGCCTTCCACGACTTCGATGCCGGCCTTTTCCGCTTTCTCAGCCAGCGACGGATTCTCCGCGCCCGGATTCATGATGATCCGCCGCGGCTTTGCCTGAATGATTTCGTCGATCAGCGGATTCGAGCGCGGTTCGCCGAGATACAACGTGACGGTATCGATCGGCTTCGGGGCGTCAGCGATTGTCGGATAACATTTCTCGTTGAGGATTTCATCGAACGCCGGGTTGATCGGGATCGGCCGATGACCGTGATCGCGCAACATCCGGAATGCCCTGTAAGCGTAGCGCTCCGGCTTCGGCGACGCGCCGAGAATGGCGACGGTTTCGTGTGCGCTCATCGAGTATAAGTCGCATATCGACGAGACTGGGGCCACCGGCGAATGCGCCCCGCCTTATATTGACAGTCCGGCCCTCGTCGTTAGTATCCTCGCTCTTATGCGTTTCCCGCTGGCGCTTACCTCCAAAATCGCCGCCTATATCATTACCAACAAGCTGCGCCGGACCCCGAAGTTCGCGACGGTCCTGCAGCTTGAGCCGTTGCATACCTGCAACTTAACCTGCACCGGCTGCGGTCGAATCCGGGAGTATTCCACCTCGCTCAAAGACATTCTGCCGCTCGAAGATTGCCTCGGCGCCGCCAACGAATGTAACGCGCCGATGGTCTCGATCTGCGGCGGCGAACCGCTGATTTACCCGCAAATCGAAGCGCTCGTGAACGGGCTCCTCGGCCAGAAACGGATCGTCTACGTCTGCACCAACGCGATGTTCATGCGCAAAAAGATGCGTGAATGGATGGCGGCGGAATTGGCAACGGCGAAGAACGGAAGTCGGGCCGGGCTTGAAGCGAAACTGAATGAATTGGTCACAAAAGGTTTGGTTTCCGAAAAAGACGCTGAAGTCGTCAGGCAAGGGCCGAAAGATCCGATGAGGCCAACGATTGCGCCGAGCCGTTGGATGTATTGGAACGTTCACCTCGACGGACTCGAGCGGACGCACGACCTGATCGTGGAACGGGAAGGCGTTTTCAAGGAATGCATTCTCGCGATCAAGATGGCGAAGATTCTCGGCTACCAGGTCGCGACCAACACCACGATCTACAAGGAGACCGATATGAAAGAGGTCGAACAAATGTTCGATTATCTTTCCGATCTGGGCGTGGACGGCCACACCATTTCGCCCGGCTACGAGTATGACGCGGCTAAGAAGGACATGATCAAGCGGCTGAATTTGCAGCCGGAAAATTTCTTTCTCACGCGCAAAATGACGGTCGAGAAGTTCAGCAAGATCGAGGAATGGATGCAGCGTTACACGCTCTTCGGGACGCCGATCTATTTCGAATTTTTGGCCGGCCATCGCGACCTGACCTGTTCGGCCTGGGCGATTCCGACCCGGAACATTCGCGGTTGGAAAGGCCCGTGTTACTTGATGACCGACGCGCATTATTCGAGCTACTCCGAATTGCTGGAGAAGGTGGAGTGGGAGAAATACGGCGTGGTTGACGGTGTGGCGCGCGATCCGCGTTGCGAGAACTGCATGGTGCACTGCGGGTATGAACCGACAGCGAGCCTCGGCTTGCAGGCGAAGCGCGGCGATACTTGGAAGACGATCAAGTTTAATTTCGGACCGAAACCGAAACCGACAGGACGCGGCAGCGAAACTCTTGCCTTCAACGGCGTGAGCTGCGGAAACGGTCACAAAACTGGTAAGAACGCTGAAGTTACGGCTGCGCAAGCGTCGTAGAATCGACAATCGTTAGGTTGGTGTTGTAAGAATCGACATCCCAATGAGTTCGCCACGAAACATCATCGCATTGCCAAGCGCAGCTCCCGGGCGAGCTGAGCCGTATTTGGCGACTGATGCCGGGATTTCCGACGCGATCGCGCGAGCGCAGCAAAATCTTTTGGGTCAACAACGGCCGGACGGTCATTGGTGCGGCGAATTGCTGGTCGATAGCACGCTCTGCTCCGATTTCGTGCTGTTCATCCACTGGCTGGGCGAGATCGACGTTTCTCTGCAGGACCGCTGCGCGCGCCACATTTTGAAACGACAACTGCCGGACGGCGGCTGGAATATTTATTTCGGCGGTCCGAGCGAGATCAACGCGTCGGTCAAAG
>QHOJ01000267.1 GCA_003218735.1 Verrucomicrobiota bacterium | reverse complement strand
AAATGTTTACCGGGCGGCTCGATCGCTTTTCCACGATGCGACAGTACGGCGGGCTCAATGGTTTTCTCTTGCGGACGGAAAGCGAACACGATTGTTACGGCGCCGGTCACGCGGGGACAGCGCTTTCCGCCGGGCTGGGCATGGCGGTCGGCCGCGATTTGAAGGGAGGCAGCGAGAATATCGTAGTCGTGGCAGGTGACGCCGCGTTCACCTGCGGAATCAGCTACGAGGCGCTTAACAACGTGAAAGCGCACACGAAGCGCTTCATCGTCGTGCTCAACGACAACGAGTGGTCGATCGCCAAAAACGTCGGCGCGATTGCAAACTACCTAAACAGCATCGCGACCAGCCCAACGTTTACCCATTTGCACGACAAAGCGCGCGATTTCGTCCGAGCGATTGCCGGCAAAACGGCGGTCGAATTCGCGCATAAGGTCGAAGAAAGCGTAAAGGGGTTGATTGTCCCGAGCGTTATCTTCGAGGAGCTGGGCCTGCGCTACTACGGTCCGATTGATGGGCACGATATCCCGTTGCTGATCCGGACATTTGAGTTTTTGAAAACCCAAGAGGAGCCGGTTCTCCTCCACATTCTCACGAAGAAAGGCAAAGGCTACGAGCCCGCCATTAAACAGCCGGACAAATTTCATGGGCTTGGCAAATACAAACTGGAGACTGGCGAGACCGCGCCGACGCCAACGCCAACCTATTCCGAGATTATCGGTAAGACACTGGCGAAATTTGCGGAGAGCAACCAGAAGCTTGTTACGATCACCGCGGCAATGCCGAGCGGGACTGGCCTCTCGCATTTCGCCAAGGCGCATCCGACTCGTTATTTCGACGTGGGAATCGCGGAAGAGCACGCCGCGCTATTTGCCTGCGGACTGGCGACGCAAGGGTTAACGCCGTTTCTCACGATCTATTCCACGTTCTTTCAGCGCGCCTACGATATGGCGATCCACGACATCGCGATCCAAAAACTAAACGTCAGGCTGTGCATGGATCGCGCTGGATTGAGTGGTGATGACGGCCCGACGCATCATGGCTTGTTCGACATCGGTTATCTGCGTCACATCCCGAATTGGGTGCACATGCAACCAAAAAATGAAGATGAATTTGTCGATATGCTCTGGACCATGGCGCACTACAACGCTGGTCCGATCGCCGTCC
>QHOJ01000266.1:349-2192 GCA_003218735.1 Verrucomicrobiota bacterium | reverse complement strand
GAAAATGCATCCTGCGCTCGCGTTCGACTTTGTCATAGCGCGCGACGATTTGCTCGGGCGCGTCCCATCTCTCCACACGACCCACGTTGGTTTGACCCTTTCGAAGTTAATTCTCGACGAGGAAAAGCGCCTGCTATCGATCCTGCCGAAATTATCGGCGGCAAAAGAGAAACGCGTTCTGGAAGCGTTACCGTCGGCGCTCGGTCCGGAATGGGCGGAGCGCGCCTTACACTTGGTCGAAAGGGGTCACGCCCGCATGGTCGCGCAAATTGCACGCATCCTGGGCGAGGGCGGACAGCATGTTGAGCTTCAGACAATGCTGGAGAGGAGTACTCGCGAACATTCCGCTACAAATGAGATGCTCATCTGGCTATTCAGCGAACGGGAGCACTGGAAGGAGCTGATTACCCCGGACCTGCTGGGCGCGATTCTCGCCGCGCTGGAGCGGGAAAAGCACAACGCTCCCGGTCGTGTCAGCAGGTTGCATCGTGCTCTGGTCGACGATCGGCAATTGCTTGGAGACATTTTCAAAAACGTCGATGTCGCTCTTGCGCGCGATGCGATGCGGCGGCTCCAACTAAGTCCGCTATTTGATGAGTTAACGAAACGCTCGCTCCTGGCGCGAATTGTCAAAGTTTATCCAGAATTGGAAAGCATGATCACAGGCATGGAAGCGCAGGAAAAGGCGGCACCGTTGATCGTTTCGTGGAGCAGCCTTGAAAAGCGCAAGGCCGAATACGAGGAACTCGTAAAAGTAAAAATTCCCGAGAACAGCAAAGAAATCGCCCTCGCCAGGTCGTATGGCGATCTGAGCGAAAATTTTGAATTTAAGGCAGCCAAACAAATGCAAAGCGTTCTGATGCGACGCAAAGCGGAGCTTGAGCAAATGCTACACAACGCGCGCGGGACTTCCTTTGAAAATGTCGACACGTCGCGTGTTTCCATCGGCACAATTGTCACACTGCGCAACGCGGAGATGAACAAGGAAGAAACCTACAACGTTTTGGGTGCGTGGGACGGTGACCCTGACCGGCATATCATTTCCTACCAAACGGCCATTGGGAAGGCGTTACTCCGCCATGAAATCGGCGAGAATGTCCCTCTAAACACTGAGCACGGCACAGCCGCTCAATTTACTATTATTTCAATCCAACCAGCCCCGCCGGACCAGACTGAGCATGCACCTAATCTTCGCAGCGAATCTGCAGTCGAGGCGGCGATTGCGGAGTAGCTTCTCGTTTCAGCCGCCTGAATCAATCAGCAGTTCGTAGGAGAGAACGCTCAGGCAATAGATAGCCGCGGTTTCTACTCGCAGAATGATTGGCCCGAGCGTGATCGGCTGACATCCATCTCGCCGCGCAAGCGCAAGTTCCGCAGGCGTAAAATCGCCTTCCGGGCCAACGAGCATCAATACGCTCCGAGGACGATGCTGATGTTCGCTCGAATAATCTGCCAGGACCTTCTTCAAGTGCTGGGCACCGGGCTGGAGCGATCCGATCAGCCGAAGATCGAACGATTCTACCGCAGCCGCAGAAAATAATTCCGCTAATTTCATCGGCGCATGCACGCGCGGCACCCAGTTCTGACCTGATTGCTTGGCCGCTTCAATCACGATCTGTCGCCATTTCGACTGTTTTTGCGCGGCGCTTTCGGAATCGACCTGCATGATGGTGCGATCCGAAATGATCGGCGCAATTTCGGCTGCGCCGATTTCGACCGCCTTCTGCACGATCAGCTCCATGTTTTTTCCTTTTGGAATAGCTTGTCCCAGAACGATCCGGCACTGCAGCGCCGGCGTTTCCGCTTCGTCTAATTTTCGCAGTCTGATTTCTTCGCTACCAAG
>QHOJ01000266.1:0-340 GCA_003218735.1 Verrucomicrobiota bacterium | reverse complement strand
CGTGATGCGCTTCTGAACCAGTCAACGTGAGCGCGCCACGATTCCAATTTTCCGGCGATATGTAGAACCGATGCATGAGACCCGTGGGAGTAATACGACCTATGAATAGTTAGCTGCGATAAGCGAGTTTATCGCCGACACCTCGCTCAGCGATTTGCTTATCGGCAGTTCTACACCGCGCTGTTGAAGAGCTGCGATTACGCTTTCTGTGGGAATGTTGCCAACCAGCGCGTCCTGCGCGAATGGGCATCCACCAAGGCCACCGATGGCTGAATCAAAGCGTCGGCAACCTGCATCACAGGCGGCGAGCACTTTTGCTGCGGCTTCACTACGCCTGCTG
>QHOJ01000265.1:1702-4097 GCA_003218735.1 Verrucomicrobiota bacterium | reverse complement strand
GAATGCCGTGTCGTAGCCGGCGATGCTCTTTTGGCCGATGCGCGCATTACTTTCATGCTACGCACGTGACCACGTCAAATGATGATAACATCGCCGGTGCGCGACAAATGAACTTTGAGATTTGCTGCGCGATTCCCGCTGATCATCCCAGTCTGGCCGGACATTTCCCGGGCGCGCCTGTCGTGCCGGGCGTAGTGATTCTCGATGAAGTCGCCGACGCTTTGGCTGAATGGCGCTTAGGCTGTCAGCTTACCGGCGTACGTGCAGTCAAGTTTCTGCTGCCATTAAAGCCTGAACAGTCATTTACGATTTGTCTCGCTCCGGCGAATGACACTGGAATGGAGGTCGATTTTGTTTGCCGCATCGAAGACAGTACGATCGTTGAAGGCCGCCTCCAAATCAATCTCGTGCACTCCAGGAAAGTGACCGCGAGACCATCCGGAGCGCCTGCCTTTAACCCTCAACCATACGATCCGCGGCTCGCGCAGTGGCTCCAAGCTTACCCGGCATCTTTGTTCAGCGAATGTTTGTATCGAAGCATCGAACTCATGGAGCGTTATAGCATCGATCTGACGATCGATTTGCTCGCTCGATTGAATGTTATCGATCAACTAGACGAGTGGCGATCTCCGAGAAAACTTTGTCAGGTGCTTTCATATCAGCCGCGTTTCAGTTCGGTGCTGGACTGGCTGTTTAAGCGACTGCTTGAGACCGGTTGTCTCGAGGCTCGAACGGACGGTGACACCCGCGCGTACCGCTTGCGGCATGCATTGTGGCAACCTCGCCTCGCGCACCTCCGCGCCATCGGGCTTGATATCAACTCCGCGAATGCGCCGACTCTGGATTTGTTAGACCGGGCGGCGAACCTCTATCCGGCAATCGCGCGCGGCGAGCAGAATGCTGAGCAGGGTCTGCTCGAACCACAAGCGATATCATTGTGGCTCAATTATTTTCAAAATGAGAACTTAACTTACGCAGTGAATAATTGGGTTGGTGCTGTCCTTGCAGCCGAGCGCCTTAGCACTCGAACGAAGCTACGGATTTTAGAAGTCGGTGCTGGAGCCGGAAGCGCCAGTGAGATATTGCTGCGCTGGTTTGATGAACGCGGACTTCTCCCGCACATTGAGCGCTACCTCATCACGGAGCCAAACGCCTTTTTCCGGCGGCGCGGTGAACGTAAATTGGCGACACAGTATCGCGATCTGCCGCTTGAGTGGGGAGCGCTCGACATTAATTCGGCATGGGACAGCCAGGGCGTGAACGGCGGTGAATTCGATTTGGTATACGGCGTTAACGTCTTGCATGTTTCCAAGGATCTCTTATTCAGCTTAAACGAAGCGCGCGGCGCGTTGGCCGACGACGGTTGGCTGGTGATTGGCGAATGCGTGCGGCCGTATTTCGATCAACCGATTTATCCCGAGCTCATCTTTCAAATCCTGGATAGCTTTAGCGAGGTGGATACCGATCCCGAAATTCGCCCCAATCCAGGTTTCCTGACCGCAGACCACTGGCGACGCGCATTTATGCGCGCCGGTTTCGAGCGCATCGAAGTCGCCCCGCAGATCGACCGCATTCGCGAGATGTATTCGCATTTTTTCACTGCAGCCATCTGCGGCCGGCACGCCGTCGGCAATGATTAGGGGTGTGCGCAAACCGCACGATCTACCTCAGCTGCGATAAGTTGAATCATTTCCCAGACATTTAGGAGATGTTCTTCCGTAGTGAGAACATTACCCAGCCCGATCCGCATCACAGTCCGACCGTGTAATTTCGTTTGTGTGAGATAAGCTCGTCCCGAAGCATTAATCCGTTCGACAATTTTGCCGTTGATTATGTCGATCTTTGACTCGTCATCAGCGGTTTTGAAGCGAAAGCAGACGACACCCATCATAACTGGTGCTGACAATTCGAAACGTTCGTCATCGCGAAGCCAGCGCGCAAAAAGTTTTGCCAGTCGCAAATGCTCACGGATTCGCGCGGCCAGACCTTCGCGACCGAAGGCGCGCCAAACGACCCACGCTTTGAGAGCGCGAAAACGGCGGCCAAGTTGCACCCCGTAATCCATGTAATTGATTTCAGCCCCGACCGGGTCGCGGAGATGCAGGTACTCGGGCACGAGCGTAAAAAGGCGTCGCAAACGCCCGATATCCCGTAAATAGAGCGCGCTGAAATCGAACGGAACAAAGAGCATTTTGTGCGGGTTGATCACAATGGAATCGGCTTCACTCCAGCCCGTGGTCACCCATTTGCATTCCGGCAGAAGGGCGAGTCCCGCGCCGTAAGCGCCATCGATGTGCAGCCAGATCTTATGTTCGCGGCAAATCTGCGCGATCTCCGGAATCGGATCGACGCTTGCTGTAGATGTCGTACCTACGGTTGCGACGACGGCCAAGGG
>QHOJ01000265.1:0-1675 GCA_003218735.1 Verrucomicrobiota bacterium | reverse complement strand
CGGCATCTGTCGGGACACGCTCCACGTTGTCCTCACCGATACCGATGGCGATGGCCCCTTTTTCCACAGAACTGTGCGCTTGATCGGATGTGTAAATGCGGAACGTTGGTAAATTACGTCCGCTCAATCCAAGCTTCCGTGTGCTCGGCGCAGCTTGTTCACGCGCGGTGGCAAGAGCGTGCATCGTTGAGATTGAAGCCGTGTCGTAGACAACGCCCATAAAGTCGTCGGGCAAATGGAGCCATTGGCGGAGCCAATCGAGCACGAGGGTTTCCAGCTCGGTCGCGGCAGGCGCGGTCCGCCAGGTCATGGCATTGACGTTCAGCGCGCCCGTAATCATTTCCGCCAGGATCCCTGGACTCGTTGTCGTGCAACCAAAGTAGCTCATAAACTGTGGATGCGCCCAGTGCGCAACTCCGGGAACAATCACGCGTTCGACATCGGCGAAGATTTCATCGAACGGCGCAGCCGTTTCTGGCGCGGCCGCGTGCAATTGCGCCAGAATTGCTCCCGGTTCATCGTTTGGAGAAATCCGCCGCTCACTGATATTTTCGCGATAATCCGCGATCCAATCGGCGAGCTCGTGCAACTGCTTCCTGAATTCCTCGGGCGGAGTGTCACCTAGCTCTCGTTGTCGATCTTTCATTCGTAGAATATGGCACACCGTCGTTGCCGTAGCCGGCGCCCTGTGGGCGGCGCGGCGCGCGGATGTTTAGCACCTCAGCGTCGCGCTTCGCACAGCGAAGCGGCTACAGGTCAAAAAGCGAAGCCAAAACTGAAATGAAACGCACCGAAATCTTCATGGGGTTGCGGGTCCGGATTGATTCCGTAATCGAGGCGAATCGGACCAACCGGTAATTTATAGCGCAATCCCGCGCCGATAGCGTAGCGCATATCGTCAAGGCCAGGTTCTTCCGAGGTGGGCAGCAAATTGCCCGCATCGGTGAAAACCGCACCCTGTAATTCGCCGAAGATCGGAAACGTGTACTCAACGTTAAACACCGTAAAAAATTCGCCTCCGAGTGGATGACCCCTGTGGTCATGTGGGCCAAGATCCCGTTCACCAAAACTTCGCACGGTGTCGCTTCCTCCGTTGAAAAACCGTTCGTCAATCGGAATTGCCGTTGCCTCCCCCGGCCCGCTCACCGTAAGCGAATGAATAATGCCCGCGCGAGCACCGAACCCGATCCAGGATTGCTGAAACCAGCGCTGCAGTGGAGTGCCCGGCTTATCTTCGACCACGCCCGGCGTGAGCGGTTTTGGTCCAAGGGGAAGGTAGTAGCCCGTCCGAATCGTGCCGCGGATAAATTCGATGTCGCTTCCAAACGCACTCGAAGCCAGATCGAGGGTATTGTTGATCAGAAAGCCGCGCGGCGTCACGTACGGGCTCTCCCGCATATCGAGCGTGTTCGTCAGCCCAATAGTATTCACAAAATAGTTTTGGTCACCCAGGAACACCGGTTTGATGTCGGCACTGATTATTTTCACATGCCGCACGGAGAAGATCAGGCCGGCCTCGTCGTACTTTGTAATTTTGCGGGTAAGTTCGAGTCGACCGCCCAAGTCAAATTTTGAGTAGCCATCAAAATCAAATCTGATAGCGGCAAGACGAGCCTTGAAGGCGAAATCGGTATCAAAGAAAAATGGGTCTTCATATAAAATTTCGCCCTTATAT
>QHOJ01000264.1 GCA_003218735.1 Verrucomicrobiota bacterium | reverse complement strand
TCCCACCGCCCAAACCTGCGCCGTGCGGAATTCTCTTTTTCAGATCGATTAAAACCGCTGGTGTCAACTTTGTCGCATCAAAGAAACTTTTCGCCGCGCGAACAACAAGATTGTCTTCACCTCGTGGAACCGATGGATTGTCACAGCGAAAATCAATCCCTTGCCCGCTCTTTTTCCTCTCGATTTTAATCTCCTCGTGGATCGAAACCGGCGCTATGAGCGTCTCGATTTCGTGAAAGCCGTCCTCGCGTCGACTCAAAATCTTCAGCGAAAGATTGATCTTCGCAGGAGCGAGAACTTGCATACCTTGCAATTTGTCCGGCAAAACCGAAAGAGAACAGGATGAAATCGTTTGTTAAAAGGGGCACAGCCATCTTGGCTGTGAGGTCGACGGGCATCTTGCCTGTCGAATTGAAAACGGCAGGCGAGACGCCTGCCTGCCCCACAGGCTGGAAGCATGTGCTACAATGACAAAAGCAGCAGACAAAATCATCGTCGCGCTGGACGTGGCGACGAAAGAAAAGGCCCTCGATCTCGTCACCAAATTGCGCGACCAGATTTCATTTTTTAAGATCGGCCTGCAACTTTATACGGGGGAAGGTCCAGAGATCGCGCGCGCCGTTTTGGCGAAGGGCGCAAAAGTTTTTCTCGATCTGAAACTGCACGACATCCCAAATACCGTTGCGCGCGCCGTCGAATCCGCGGCTCGCCTCGGCGTGCAAATGCTGACCGTTCATTTGAGCGGCGGAAGCGAAATGATCCGCGCGGCGACTGCGGCTCGCGCAAATAACATATCGATCGTGGGTGTGACTGTTTTAACAAGCGCCACCGAACAAACGCTGCGCGAAATTGGAATCGCCGGCAAAGTCGACGATCAGGTCTTACGCCTGGCCAAATTAGGCGTGGAAGCAGGAATTGATGGAGTTGTGGCCAGCCCGCATGAAATCAAAATATTACGGGCAGAATTCGGCAATAAAATCAAAATTGTTGTGCCGGGAATTCGACCCAGCGGGTCAGAATCTGACGATCAGAAACGAGTCATGACTCCTCGCGAAGCGATCGACGCGGGCACCGATTATCTCGTGATCGGGCGCCCGATTATCGCGCATCCAAATCCGCGTGAAGCGCTGGCGAAAATTCTGAACGAGCTGAATATCTGAGAAGTTTGGTAACTCCGCCGCGATTTGTGTAGAGGCGTTCGCCAAATACTGCAGAGGCGGCTGTCCCCAGCCGCAGAAACTCAAAGATTGC
>QHOJ01000061.1 GCA_003218735.1 Verrucomicrobiota bacterium | reverse complement strand
AACGTAGTTGTGCCGCCAAAACAGCAGATTAACCAGAAAAGGGTAATAAAAGTCTGCTACGTAAGGACCATAGCGTCTGGCATTCCACAACTATGCACTCGATTCGAGGGGTTAGATCCGACTACCGAAAGTCCGATTGAAATTATCGGGCGGCGATACTGAGAAATATAAGTCCGGCAAAAATCAGTTTGGTCGCGGTGGTGCGCTGCCAAGCGTTGCAGCGTCACTAATGGCTTTTTGTTTTCACTTTCCAACTCATTAGTCCGCGGAGCCGTGCACCGACCTCTTCAATTGGATGCTCTTCAGCTTTGTGCAGGATCTTCGCATAGTGCGCTTGGCCGGTGTTCATTTCCTGAATAAATTCGCGCGCAAATTTTCCTGAGCGGATTTCCCGCAGCGCCACCCGCATGCGTTTTTTCACCGCGTGATCGACAATTTTTGGGCCAACCGTCAATTCACCCCACTTCGCGGTATCGGAAATCAATCTGCGCATCCCGGCAAGTCCGGTTTCATGAATAATCGACAATAAACTTTAATTCGTGCAGACACTCGAAGTAGGCGAGTTCGGGCGGATAGCCGGCGCGAACAAGCGTGTCAAAGCCAGCGCGAATGAGCGCGGACGTGCCGCCGCAAAGCACTGCTTGTTCGCCAAAAAGATCGGTTTCCGTCTCCTCACGAAAAGTGGTCTCGATTACGCCAGCGCGCGTGCAGCCAAATACCTTTTGCCCAAGCCAGCGCTGTTCGCTTGGCGTGGCCGGTGGCATCTTGGTGAATCGCAATCAGTCCGGGCGCACCACGTCCTCTGATAAATTCCCGGCGCACCATCGGTTCCAGACCTTTCGGGGCGACCAGGACAACATCGATGTCTTTACGAGGGACAATGGTGCAGTAATAAATTGCAAACCCATGCGCGAAAAGCAGCGTTGGCCCGATCGCAACCCCGGGGCGATTTGTTCTGCATAAATAGCTGGCATTTGCGTGTCCGAGAGCGCGAGAAAAATAATGTCCCCACGTCGCGCAGCTTCGGCTGTGTCAAACACGTTGAGACCGCTCCGTCTGACGCGCCGAAGCCGATGACTGCACACGTTTTTCCTTTCAGCCAGCGAAGATCGACATCTTTATCGGTGTAAATTCGCGCGGCCAAATTTTAGCTGGGTGGCTTATCCAAGAATGATCTTGCTGTCGCAAGCAGCGACTTATCATCATTGTCGGTCAATTCACCAAGAAAGCGGCGAATTCGACGGAACGATTGAAGTAAAAAAAGATCGGCGGCGGAGTCATCGGCGGAGACTGAATCTCCATTGCGACGCGCGAACTGAAGCTCGGCATCCCAACGGCTGAGAACACAAGTCGAGGCAAAAAGATCCATGGCCGCGTCAGCGATCCGTTCCTGGACAAGCTGCATGTCGAGAATCGGCTCGCGATAGGTAATCAACGCGCGAGTCACCGCGAAGTTGAAACGCCAAATCAAGCGCCCGAGTTGCCGCGCACTCGCGCGAAGCTGTTCGCTGCGAACGGGCACGTCAGGGATGCGAATGGCCGCGCCGAGGCGGTTCTTCCCAGCAGCCCACGCTTTGCCCATTCGATCGCGCGATGGTTTCATCATTGTGTCGTAAATTTCCTTGAACTCCATTCCCGGTCCGCGCATCCCGACGAGAGCGATAAACGAGGTGAGCACTTCGTTGCTGCCTTCGCCGATCTGATTGATGCGGGCATCGCGCAGCATTCGCTCGAGCGGAAGATCGACAAAATAGGCGGATCCGCCATAAATCTGGAATGTGTCGTTGATTATTTCCCAAAGCCGCTCGGTCGTGAAGACCTTCAGCATGGCCGTTTCGACCATGTAATCTTCCAATCCTCGATCAATAAGGGACGCCGTTGTGGTGGTCATCGCCTCCATTGCGTAAGCGCCTGCCGCGATGCGGGCGATCTTCTTTTTGATGAGCTCAAATTCACCGAGTGTTTTGTTGAACTGTTTACGCGTGCTCGCATGTTCGATGGCCAGGCGCAAACAAGTTTTCGCGGCACCTGTGCAACACGCGCCGAATGTTGTCCGGCCAAAATCGAGCACGGTCAACGCCACTTTCAGACCTTTGCCCATTGGACCGAGAATATTTTCTTTCGGTACTTTGACGTCGCGCAGGGCGAAGCGGCCCGTCGCGGTGCCGCGGATTCCCATTTTCGGCATTCGAGCCTCCAATATCGTGAATCCCGGCATGTCAGGCGTCACCAGAAATGCCGTGATCGCCGTTTTGTCCGATCCCGGCATGGGCGTGCGCGCCATCACTGTCAGAACTTGCGCAATTGCAGCGTTGGTGATGTAACGCTTTTCGCCATTCAAAATAAAATATGAGCCGTCCGCGCTTGGACACGCTTGCATTTGGACGTTCGCTGCATCGGAGCCGGCTTCACGCTCGGTCAATGCGAATGCGCCAAGCTGTTCCCCGTTCACAAGTCTTGGCAACCACTTTTCTTTTTGCGAATGCGTCCCGAAAAGAAGCAATGCGCGGATGCCGATTGAATGATGAGCGTTGACAAACACAGAAGTTGAGGCGCAGCGCGTTCCGATTTCCTCCAGGAGTTTGCAGTTGGCCATCTGTGTAAGACCCAGTCCGCCGTGTTCGACTGGCGCGGTCGCCCCGAGCACGCCGACGCGACCAAGTCCATCGATGACCTCGCGCGGAATATTCGCTTGTCGATCTATTTCTACAGGATTCAGATGTTCATCGAGAAATTTCCGAAGTTCCGCGAGCGACTTGTCCAGCTCTGTCTGTTGCGCTGCGGGGATGCGCGGATAAGGCATCACCCAATCGGCAACGAAACGACCCTGAAAGAGACCTTTGGCGAATCCGAGCGCCTGTGGTCCTGCAAAAAGCAGTTCTTCCGCCTGCTGAATTTCTTTTTGCCGCGCTGTGTCGAGTTTGTTCATAAAATCCGCTCACCAAAAATGGCGGGTCACGAACTGTAGCCAGCCGACTTCGCATGTCCACAAGTCGCGCAAGGTGCCGACGCGCCAACGCGTCGGCCGTTAGCAGCGAGACGCTCTTGTCCGCCAGTCGACACTTATTCGACTGACCAGTGACTCAACTGCAGCCCTGGCTTGTTCCGCATTCGGTGCAAACGCCGCACGCACCGGCCCGGATCACCTTATCGCTGCCGCAATGCGAACAGACGATGTCCATGAACATGTTGCCAAGCGCTGTTTTCACGCGTTCGGCATGGCTGCTGCCGTTGCCACCCATCTCTAACGATCCTTCGTTGGGCGAGTTGTTTGTGATTACGTCGATCAGCTCCTTTTCGCCTGTCCGCGCCAGATCGGAAACGGGTCGATTGAGCGCCTTTTTCTCCATCTCCGGAATTTCCTTCAACGGCAATTCCGTTTGTCCGCGTGTTGGCGAGGTGGCTTCCTTGTAGCCTTTGATGAACTGGCAGGCGAGCCAGCGAAAAACGTAATCAGTGATGCTGGTCGCGTGGCGAATATCGGGATTTTTCGTGAACCCGCTCGGTTCAAATCTTTGGTAAGCAAACTTCTTCGCGAGACTCTCCAGCGGCACGCCGTACTGCAGTGCAATCGACGTGAGTGTGCCGACGGTGTCCATTAGCCCGCCGATCGTGCTTCCTTCCTTCGACATGGTAATGAAAAGCTCACCCGGCTGACCATCTTCGTACAAGCCGACTGTGATGTAACCTTCATGCCCGGCGATCTCGAACCGGTGCGTCAGCGACATCCGCGTGTCTGGCATCCGATGCCGGATCGGCTGGTCGAGCCGGCTGCGAACCAACGCGAGTTCTTCCTCTAATTCGAGAATGCGCCTCTCAAATTCATCGCGCTCAGCCGCGACATCCAATGCAACACCGACATCTCCGGCCGCGCCCATGTCTTTTGTCTTACGCGTGTTGAGCGGCGCGGAACGCTTCGAGCCGTCACGATAAATTGCGATCGATTTTAATCCAAGCCGCCACCCCTCTACGTACGTGTTCATGATGTCATCCACCGTGGCCGCTTCCGGCATGTTGACCGTTTTCGAAATTGCGCCACTGAGGAATGGCTGTGCCGCGGCCATCATCCGCAGGTGCGCCATGTAACTGAGACTGCGTTCCCCTTTGAACGGCTTAAACGCGCTATCGAAGATCGACAAGTGCTCCGGTTTCAGCCCCGATGAAATCGTTGATCCGTCTGTGTCGGTGACGTTCTCGATCGTGTCGAACGCGTCGATGTGTGCGATGATCCGCTCGATCTCGTCAGAATTGTAACCGAGTTTCTCGAGCGCGGGTTTGACGGTTTGGTTGACAATCTTGAGCATTCCGCCGCCCGCGAGCAGCTTGTATTTCACGAGCGCGATGTCCGGTTCAATTCCGGTCGTATCGCAATCCATCAGAAAACTAATCGTGCCCGTCGGCGCAAGCACTGTGACCTGCGCGTTGCGATAGCCGTATTGTTTGCCTAATTCAGCGGCACTATCCCAAACCTGCGCCGCTTCTTCTTTCAAATGAGAGAATTCTTTCGCGTCCGAAATTTCGCGTACAGCGCAACGATGCAACTCGATCACTTCCAGCATCGACGCGACGTTGTCCTTAGCGACTGGTTTCGGTACACCGCTGGCGCGCGCGTCGTGATAGCCTGGGAATGGTCCAATTGCTTGCGCCAAGCGCGCGCTTTGTTCGTACGATTCGCCAGTCATGATCGCGGTGATCGCGCCGCAAAGTGCTCGGCCTTCGACACTGTCGTAGCCGAAACCGTAACTCATGACGAGAGAGCCGAGATTCGCGTAGCCGAGTCCGAGCGTGCGAAAAATATGTGAATTCTCCGCTATTTCCTTGATCGGGTAACTCGCGTTATCGACGATGATTTCCTGAGCCGTGATGAAAATCCGCACGGCGGCTTTGAATCGCTCCACGTCGAAGTCGCCATCCGGGCTCTTGAACTTCATCAAATTGAGTGACGCAAGATTGCACGCGGTATTATCAAGAAAGAGATATTCCGAGCAAGGATTGGTGGAATTTTGACGATCCGTGCCTTTGCAGGTGTGCCATTTGTGGATCGTGGAGTCGAACTGCATCCCCGGATCACCGCAGACATGCGTTCCTTCAGCGATCTTGCGCAACAGCGTCCGGGCATCTTTGCATTCGCATGGTTTCCCGTCGCGTACACGACGCGTCCACCACTCTCTGCCTTCGAGCGCTGCGTCCATAAACTCGTCGCTCACCCGGACGCTCAGGTTTTCGTTTTGATACATCACCGAGCCGTAGGCGTCGCCATTGTAGCTGCCGTCGTAGCCTTGCTCGATCAGTGCCCAGGCTTTCTTTTCTTCTTTCTGCTTCGCGTCGATGAACTCTTCGATGTCCGGGTGCCAATCTTTGAGCGTATTCATCTTCGCGGCCCGACGCGTTTTGCCGCCGCTTTTCACCACGTTTGCGACCTGATCGTACACCTTCAGGAACGAAAGCGGCCCGCTTGGTTTGCCGCCGCCACTTAATTTTTCTCTTGTCGATCTTAACGAGGAAAGGTCCGTGCCGGTGCCGCTACCGTACTTGAAGAGCATCGCCTCACTCGTCGCCAACTGCATAATATCTTCCATCGTGTCGTCTACGCTTTGAATGAAACAGGCGCTTCCCTGGGGATATTCGTACTGCGACGCGGCGCGTTCAGCTTTGCCGGTTTCGCGGTTATAAAAATAATTGCCGGCCCCCGCGCCTTTGCCGATGCCGTACTGGTGATATAAGCCGACGTTGAACCAGACCGGGGAGTTAAATGCGCCATGCTGATTCAGACAGAGCCAGGTCAATTCGTCATAAAAAATTTCCGCGGCTTCCGCATCCGCAAAATAACCGTCCGCCATACCCCAATCCGCAATGGTACGCGTGACGCGATGAATCAACTGCCGCACTGACGTTTCGCGCCCGCCTTTGTGAGGATCCGTACCGTTTCCAATGTCACCGTAAAAATATTTTGAGACTGCAATCTTGGTTGCGAGCGCGCTCCAGCTTTTTGGGACCTCGATGTTCTCCTGTTTAAAAATAATTTTGCCACTGTCATCAGTAATCTCCGCTGTGCGCTGTTCCCATGCGATTTGATTGAAGGGAGCGATTGAGGCGTCGCTGAAGATACGCTCAAAATGCAGACCTGTATTTGTCCTTTTTACGGGCGTGTTTTTCTGGCGGTTCGCTGATGTACGCGGTTGACCAAGCGAGGCAGGCGGAATTCCACGTTTTAATTGAATCATGGCGGTAAAGCGGTTGAGGTTGTGAATCAGATGGGAATAATCCTGAACAGCGAGGCCAACAACCTGTGAACTTCGGTCAACAACAAGTAATAGCGTGGCTGCCCAGCGAACACACAATATGCAGTACCGAAATCATCCGAGGCAAGCCTAAAATTGTAACATTTTTTCAGAAAGCTCCCACTTAGGCGAGTTTGATTCAAACTCACGCGCTCACGCGAGTTCATCGGGAGCCTAAGTCTCGGAATCGAGAGTTAACGCTGGCCTGATGCTTCGCTTGCAAACTTGGCGTTGCACCAGACAATTACGCGCCGTGAATTACCATCGACAATACGGCAATGGGGAAGGGTGGCTGAGTCCGGTTTAAGGCACTCGACTCGAAATCGAGCGTGGGGAAACCCACCGTGGGTTCGAATCCCACCCCTTCCGCTTCCATCGCAAATCCAGACTGCTGCTGAGAAAGTCACAGATCAGAGCGCGTCGCTAATTGCGTTACGGCAACGAAGCTCGCACCTGCATTCCGGCAGCCAGCCATGAATTCTCACTCTGTGCGCTGTGCGGATCCTTCATTGCTTCAGATATATATCATTGATAGCGAATTCGAAATAAATGAGTTTCGGCAAATATGAGCGAATCGTCGCGGCGTCGATCTAATCTCCGATATGCTGCCCTGGGGTCGCCTGCAGTATGACGAGCCACACGCAGTCGCCAATGCAATCAATTAGGCAAAAGTTTTAGAGCCGGTCACATCAAGAGTTGACCAAGCGCGGCATCGATCTAATTTCCGATGTAAGAACATGAACCATAACATCAACGTGATCTTATCGTCATGGCGCAAAGAGAAGAAAAGGAAAAACATCGAAGTTCGTGACCTGACCCCAGTAAAAGACGCCAAAGGTGGTGGCACCCCTGGAACAGATCATAAGCCTGCGCAAAAGCGTGGTGACCAATAGATGCCGGGCGTGACGATGTTTATGTTCGAATGTACTATCATGGTCCCGGTGTGAAAACGTGGTGGCTGATGCGAAGAGGCCTTCGCAGCAGGTTTTCGCGATTACGTTGAAACCAGCCAGCTCGTTAAAGATCTGCCGCCGCTCAGTGAAATTATTCGCGGCGCCTCATGACCAACTGACGACGTGATACCCGCGCCATCTTCGCCGCCGACGAAGTTAAGTGGGCCAGTTAAAGTCGGAAACACGCGCGGCTGCATCGAGAAGCGAAACCTAATGGGAGGATTGGTGTTTCCCGCGCTCGCTCCGGCAGTGTAAAGCGGCGCGGCCAGCCGCATGGAAGGAGCTTTTCCAAATCGAGAGGAAGCGGGCCGACTCCTTGCGGAGAAACTCGAAAAGTATGCCGGTCGTAATGACGTAATCGTGCTTGGTCTGCCGCGTGGCGGCGTGCCCGTCGCGTACGAAGTGGCGCAGCGGCTAGGTGTTCCTCTCGATGTCTTTATCGTGCGCAAACTAGGCGTTCCTGGTTTTGAGGAGCTTGCGGCTGGTGCAATCGCCTCCGGTGGCGTGCGCGTCTTGAACGAAGATGTTCTCCGCGCGTTGCCAAAAGCGGACCAGATCATCGAATCGGTCACGGCAAAGGAGACAGCCGAATTGGAGCGTCGCGAAAAGAGCTATCGCGATGACCGGCCTGCACCCGAGTTACGCGACCGTGTGGTCATTTTGGTCGATGATGGCCTTGCCACAGGTGCAACTATGCGCGCGGCAGTCAAAGCATTGCGCCAGCGTGGTGTCGCGAAAATTGTCGTTGCAGTGCCGGTTGGCCCTCCGGACACTTGCCGCGAATTCGAGGACGAAGCGGATGAGACCATCTGCGCGAGTGCACCTGAATTTTTCCAGGCGGTTGGTCAGTATTACGAAGACTTCTCGCAAACGAGCGACGAAGAAGTGCGCGATTTGCTGGCCCGCGCTGCGGAAGATCGACAATGAACGACGTCGAGATTGTCCGCGGGATCGCGCAACCGCTTACCGGCAGCCCGGAAGATTACGAGGTGTTGTTGGAACTGATCGGCGACGCGCGGATCGTGCTGTTGGGCGAAGCATCTCACGGCACGCACGAATTTTACTCCGAGCGCGCGGCAATCACGAAACGGCTTATCGCTGAAAAAGGCTTTACCGTGATCGCGATTGAGGCGGATTGGCCAGATTCGTCTCGTGTCCATCGCTACCTGCGCGGCGCGAGCGACGACACGGATCCAAACGAAGCGCTTTCGGGATTTCGCCGGTTCCCCACTTGGATGTGGCGTAACACAGTTGTGGTCGAATTCATAGAATGGCTGCGCGATTTTAACCAACATCTTGATTCAAAAAGAGCGCCGACCGGTTTTTACGGCATGGACCTTTACAGCCTGCACGCGTCGATTGATGCGGTCCTCGGTTACCTCGAAAAAGTCGATCTGGATGCGGCGAAGCGCGCGCGGGGCCGCTACTCGTGCTTCGTGCTTCGATCATTTCGGCCGCGAACCACAGGAATACGGCTACGCCGCGACTGTTGGCGCGATTGAACCGTGTGAAGACGAAGTCGTGGAGCAGCTGGTTGAGCTGCAACGCAAGGGCACTGAATTCCTGAGTCGCGACGGAGACGTTGCCGTTGAGGAACTTTTTTTTGCGGAGCAAAATGCGCGGCTCGTGAAAAATGCGGAGAAGTATTACCGCTCGATGTTTCGCGGCCGGGCTTCATCATGGAATTTGCGCGATCAGCACATGGTTGAGACCATCGACGCCCTTGTTGCGTATCTTGATGGCAGCCGGCAACCAAAAGCGATTGTTTGGGCGCATAACTCACACCTGGG
>QHOJ01000261.1 GCA_003218735.1 Verrucomicrobiota bacterium | reverse complement strand
AAGTTAGACACGCGAGACGTGAAAAAGTTAAAAGGGATCAACGCAAAAATGGCTATGCCCAGACCGCACGCCGTGGCAATCAGCGCTTCGGCGATACCGCCAGTGACGGCTTGCACAGCGAGTTCCTCGTTGCCCAGAAAACTGAAGGACCTGATCAGACCGGTGATTGTGCCCAACAGACCGAGCAATGGCGCGAGCGTCACGAGAGTATCCATGACCACCAGGAAGCGTCCAGCACGTTTGATCTCGATGCCTGCGGCAACCTGCAACGCCGCCTCGAGCGAGCTGTGCTGATGGTTGAGACCGTTCCAAAGCATTCGTAGCACAGGGTCGCGGGAACTGCGCGAAAGCCTCGAAGCCTCGGCAGTGTCGCCGTTTTCAATCGCGGTGAAAACTTTCTCGATCCGTTTCGGATCTCGCCGGAACCAGCGGCCACCCCACCAAAAGCATCGCTCGAGCACGACGGTGAGCGCTACGATGGAGACAATCAGAATTGGCCACATCACCGGACCACCTTTATGAAACTTATCGATCAACCAGTTACCGGCTAAAAAACCAGCAGGCTGTTCCGGGGTGGCTGCAACAGCTGGAGAAGGACTCGTCGCAGCGGCTGCCGCAGGACTTGTTGCGCCAGCTGCTGCCGGACTGGTCACCGCGCCCGGCGCTCCAGGTTGGCCTACGGCTGGAGCTTGTCCAGCTGGAGGTTGCCCCACCGCTCCGGGTTCGCCGGGCGGCGGCGGCTGCTGTTGCCCTGGCGCCAGGTTCGTAGCGGGCGGCTGCTGCGCTGCTGCCGCCGGATTGGTTGGTGCCTGAGCGGCCGGACTCGTACCGCCGGTTGCCGGTGGCGCTTGCCCCGGAGGTGGAGCTTGCGCGAGCGAAATCAATGCGAACGCGAGTGAACAGAGACAGGTAGTGAGTAGTGTTTTCATAGTTAAACCACGAGTTTGGTAACCGATTCGATTCGGTGCAGGTTTTCCCTTATCGCAGAGGACTTGTTCGGGAGTCCAGCAAAAGTTTTCATTTTTTTCCGCGATACTTCTTGCGCCAGAGCGCATCTTTATTTCGAAATATCTACCCTGCAAGGTCGTAAGCAAGTGCTTGAAATTGCGTTTACTTAGGTTCTTTCACTGTTGCAGGTCGGAAATCTTTCGCAATTGCGACCGTGTTGCGCAAGCGCGGCCAATCATCGATCTCTGCTTCCAATTCATCTCCCGCTTGAATCGGCCCGACGCCGGCGGGTGTTCCAGTTAAAATCACATCCCCCGGAAAAAGTGTGAGCGATTGACTAACGAATGAAATAATCTGCGCAACTGAATGGATCATTCGGCTCGTGTGCGTGCTCTGGCGCAGCTCGCCGTTCTGCCATAGCTTTATCGAGGCGTCGCGTACATCCGCCTCCGCATACACGAAGGGTCCGATCGGCGTATAGGAGTCGAATGATTTGCAGCGACCAAATTGTTTCTCCTGTTTTTGCAAATCGCGATCGGTAATATCGAGGCCGATCGTGTAACCGAAAACGTGATCGAGTGCATCGTTCGCGCTCACGTTCTTCGTCCGAGCGCCGATCACGACCGCGAGTTCAACTTCAAAATCGGTTTGGTGCTCGGGAAACGCGATCTCAATGACGCCTTTATGCGCTAGCAGTGAGCTCGACGCCTTGAACCAAATTAACGGCGCGCCGAATTGAGTGCGTTTCATTTCTGCGATGTGATCCGCATAGTTCAATCCGACCGCGATCAATTTCGTGGGCGCGACTGGAACATCGATTTGCAAACTTGCGAGCGGCAGTATTTCGCCCGTGGGTTGAACTTGAATCCAGTAAGGCTGTGATAGCCGATGCACTTCATCGCCGCGCAATTCGCCGTAGAAGAATTCGTCGGCCGATCTGAATCCACCAAACATTTTCATTAAGATCCGCAGGTTATCGCAATTGTCGGCGTTTCTGTGAAACGCCATAACCAATCGCGAATGGCGTTTGACACAGACGCCCTACAATTTACTTCGGCACGACACCCACAAAATCGCGCACCGTTTTTCGCCCTGAGATTGAGAATGCGCTGCCGTCCTCGCGTGCGAACCAGAACGCGCTCGATGAACCACCGTCGAGATTCATCGCACGGCGGATTTTCGAATCCGCAACGATGGGCGCTGTGGCAAGGATGTTTGCCAACTCCGCAAGCGAAACGTCCGAGCAAACGCCGAGCATGGCGCGATCATTCGTGGCTGTTCCGGCAAAAGTTCGCCGCGCCAGCTGTGAATCGTTCAACCCGCGAATGCGCTTGCTTCCTTCGACGAGAAATGGTCCGGCTTGAACTGCCGCCATGTTTTTTTTCGTGCGTGAGAATTCACCGACACGCACGATGTCGATACCTCGGTCCGACTGCAGCAAGATTCCCGTGATTAAACGGGCCCGGCGTAACGGCGAGAAAGTTCTGCCATCGGCAACTCGCAAGCCGATCGGCTTGAATTCCGTGTCGAAATAACCGCCGTTCACGCCACACACGCATTTTTCTCGTTTCATCACTGCGCCCAGACTTTGGCCGTCAGGATTATCGATAACACGCAATGCAGCCTTTTTGGCGGAGAAAACTGCAACATCGACAGCGACGCGCTGACCGGCGGTAGCGTCTTCCACGACCACATGCCGATGCTCAATTCCTGCCCGGCCAGGTTCCGATTCGGCTGAGAGGATTTTCC
>QHOJ01000260.1 GCA_003218735.1 Verrucomicrobiota bacterium | reverse complement strand
ATTACCTGGCTTGTTTACAAGCAAGGCTATGTGGATCGCGCGAAACAGGAAAATCAGGACCTGATTGGCTTAATCGATTCGGTGCGCGAAAAATTTAATCTCAATCTCGTTTGGTTTCATGCGGGATCCGAAGTCATCGATTACCTAAACAGCGGTCGTGATCAGATGAAGATTTCCGGGTTCGAATACTTCGGCCATTCAAACCGCGCCTGTTTTATGTTCGATTACAGCAACAACATCGACAGCGCCTGCAAATCGTGGCTGCACGAGGATGAGTTGAACAAAATCAATCGGCGCGATTTCGCGCGGGGCGCTTATGTCAGGAGTTGGGGTTGCCATACTGGCGAGAGCATGTCGAAGAAATGGTATCGCGCCACCGGTACCCATATGGTCGGCGCGCTTGGAAAAACGCAGTTCATGATGGAGGAACTGCCGATCCTTGTTTCCCAAGGCGGCAAGTGGGTGAACTGAGGGCAATGACGAAGCACGAATGACGAATGACGAATGACGAAGCAAGCCCGAATGCTCAAATGACGAAAATGCGACCGCCACTTTGCCTCATCATTCGGATTTCGTCATTGATCCGTCATTTCTTCGCTTAGCCTCGCGGCGTGATGAAGTTCGATCAGCTGAGCGCGCTGTATCACCAGCCGCTCTTCGATTTAATTTCGCAAAGCCGGGCTGTGCATCTCAAGCATTGGACCGGCGAGGCGGTGCAGCGTTGCAGTTTGCTCAGCATCAAGACCGGTGGCTGCAGCGAAGATTGCGCTTATTGCGCGCAATCTTCGCATTATTCCACCGGCGTCGAGCGCGAGGAGTTGTTATCGGTCGAGACGATCACTGTCGCAGCAGAACGGGCCCGCGCGCAAGGCGCGACCCGGTTCTGCATGGGCGCGGCGTGGCGCGGCGTGCGCGACGGCTCGGCAAAATTTGAGCGCGTTCTCGAGATCGTGCGCGACGTGAGCCAGCTTGGGATGGAAGTGTGTGTCACGCTGGGTGAGATCGGGCCGGTGGAAGCGCGTAAACTCAAGGCTGCCGGAGTCACCGCTTACAATCATAACATCGACACGTCACCGGGGTTTTACTCGGAAATCGTGAGCACGCATAGCTTTCAGGACCGTCTGAACACGATTGCCGCTGTGCAGGAGAGCGGGATGTCCGTGTGTTGCGGCGGAATCATCGGCATGGGCGAATCGGAAAATGACCGTCTTCGTATGCTCGAAGTTCTGAGCAATTTCGATCCACCGCCAGAAAGCGTGCCAATCAATTGTTTGATGGCAATGCCGGGCACGCCGCTGGCCGATCAGCCACCCGTGGATATTCTTGAACTCGTTCGCCTAATCGCGGTCACGCGGATCGCGTTGCCGAAAGCGCGCGTGCGCCTCGCCGCAGGCCGCACCCGAATCTC
>QHOJ01000259.1 GCA_003218735.1 Verrucomicrobiota bacterium | reverse complement strand
TTGGCAAATTCACTCCATTCCGTGGCGACGATCAGTGCTTCGGCATCGCTCACAGCATCGAGAGCGGAGGGAGCAAATTCAGCGGCGTCAATTCTTTTTACGGTGCGAGCTTTTTCCATTCCTTTGGGATCGTAGGCGATGACGTGTGCTCCCTCTCGCAACAGATCCGCGACGAGTTCGATCGCGACAGAAGAGCGAACATCGTCTGTATCTGGCTTAAATGTGAGGCCCCAGACCGCAATTCGTTTTTCCCGCAAGACCCAGAGCGTTTCTCGAATGGTCTTCAGAAATCGCTCTTTTTGCACTGCGTTTATTCGTTGCACTTCTTTCAGTAAATTAAACGGGACTCCAAGCCGTTCGCTGATTGTGATGAATGCGGCAATGTCTTTGGGAAAACACGAACCGCCGTATCCGATGCCAGCATTCAGGAAATCACGGCCGATACGATGGTCCATTCCAATTCCATCCGCGACTTTCTCAACGTCAGCGCCGCTTGCCTCGCAAATCGCCGAGATCGCATTGATATATGAAATTTTCAGCGCAAGAAATGAATTGGCGCAATGCTTGATGAGTTCGGCGCTGTTGATGTCGGTCACGAGCATGGGCGCCATAAAAGGCTCGTAAACCTTCTTCATCAGATCGATGGCGTGCTCGCTTTGCGCCCCAATCACGATCCGGTCCGGATGCATCAAGTCGGCAACGGCACAGCCTTCGCGCAAAAATTCTGGATTGCTCACGACATCGAACTTCGCGCCGTGCCGATTGTAGCGCTTGATCGATTCAGCGACTTTTTCCCCTGTTTTCACCGGCACCGTGCTCTTATCAACAATCACTCGATAATCGCTTAATAGTCCCGCAATTTCGCGCGCCACTTTCTCGAGAAAGCTAAGATCAACATCCCCGTCCGGCTGCTGGGGAGTGGGAACAGCAATAAAAATGATCTGTGAGTTCTCCACGCCTTCCCGAATGCTGCCGGTAAAACGGAGCCGATGGGCTGAGACATTGCGATGGATTAGCTCGTCGAGGCCGGGTTCGTATATCGGTACTTTGCCTGTCTGCAACACTTCGATTTTCTGCGGGTCGTTATCGACGCAAATGACATTATGGCCGACATCGGCGAAACATGCGCCCGTCACAAGACCGACGTAACCTGAACCGATGATCGCAAGATCCATATCAAGAGAAGTGCTGTGACTCAGTCGGGCCGAAATGAGCGGTCAGTTGAACTCAGGAAATGTTAACATCGCTCGCGGACTTTCGCTCATTGACCTTCGGAGGTGGGATCGAAGTTCAAATCAAATCCAAATTTCGGGAATGCTTTCAGTGTCACGGTAAACAGGAAGCCGTATTCTTTCACGCCGGAGTTGTCACGTATCACGCCGCCAAGGGAGGCAACCCAGCTCGTCAGATCGCGGTAAATAGAATATCGCTGCTGCTCGAGAACG
>QHOJ01000060.1 GCA_003218735.1 Verrucomicrobiota bacterium | reverse complement strand
CAGAAGTGAAAATTCCTGCGCCAGCAATGGCCCAACCGCAACTTGAAGCTGCGGTGGGACCCAAAAATGTTCGGGGCCGCGACAGGCCCGCCGAGTTTTCCCCTCCGTCGCGTTTCGTTCCGGATAATCGCAGGGAATCTGAAGCCGGAGGCATTGCCCCCAGCAGCACCCGCAGAACTGCAACCGCTCCGCAACAATTTCAGATCATCGGTGTTCTCAACAAACTTTATGTCCTGATGGAAAACGCGGACGGGCTCGTCCTCGTCGATCAGCATGCGGCGCACGAACGCATTCTCTTCGAAGAATTGCGGCGAAGAATGGAAGAGCAGGGCGTCCCCGCGCAAAGACTCTTACTATCTCAGACTATTGATCTGCCGCCGCGCGACGCGGATTGGATTGACCGCAACATCTCGATCCTGCAGAAGATGGGGATCGGAATTGAAAGCTTCGGTTCGAATACGTTCAAGATCGACAGTCTGCCGAGTTTTTTGAACGTCTCAGATCCGACGCAGTTCATGCGCAAAGTGATCGATGACCTCAAAAGCGCGAGCAACAGCAGTTCGGCCATGCGATTGGGCGAAGAGATGATAGCCAAGACGGTTTGTCGTCACGCTGTAAAGGCCAATGACCCGTTGCGATACCTCGAAGTCGAGAAACTTATCCAAGATTTGCTCGAGTGCGATCTGCCCTACTGCTGCCCGCACGGGCGACCTACCATGATTCAGATTTCACTTGCCGAACTGGAGAAGAAATTCGGCCGTAAAGTTTGAGGATGATTCACGGGTGTTGAATGAAAGATTCCGATAAAATCGCGTTGATTACCGGAATCACTGGTCAGGATGGCTCCTACTTGTCCGAGCTGCTCCTGGAGAAGGATTACACGGTGCACGGTATTGTGCGGCGCACGAGCAATATGTTGCGATCCCGCATCGAGCATCTCCGACGCAACGAAGAAATTTACGGGCGGCGACTTTTTTTGCACTATGGCGATCTCAGCGACAGCACGACTTTGCGTCGCATTATTAGCGATGTTCGACCAACGGAGCTCTATCATCTTGCCGGGCAAAGCCATGTTGGTTTGAGTTTCGAAATTCCAGAATCGACATGCGAGGAAGCGGGAATGGCGACACTACGGTTGCTTGAGATCGCCCGTTCTCAACCGCACCCAGTGAAATTTTATCACGCTTCCAGTTCGGAAATTTTTGGGAATGCATCCGAGATTCCGCAAACCGAGAACACACCGCTGCGGCCGACGAGTCCGTACGGCTGCGCGAAGGCCTTTGCTACGCAATTGGCGCGAGTTTATCGGGAATCGTACGGATTGTTTGTTTGTAACGGCATTCTTTACAATCACGAGTCCCCGCGGCGCGGAGAAAATTTTGTTACCCGCAAGATTGCGCGCGCGGCCGCGCGGATCGCGCGAAAGCTCGATGACGAGCTTGTGCTCGGGAATCTGGAGAGCCAGAGAGATTGGGGCCGCGCCCATGATTACGTCGAAGCAATGTGGCTGATGGTGCAACACAAAACTGCCGACGATTATGTGGTGGCGACCGGAGAAACGCATTCGGTGCGCGAATTTGTCGAAGCGGCTTTTGCGGTTGTCGATCTTCCCTGGGAAAAATATGTGAAATATGATAAGTCGTTTGATCGGCCGACCGAGCCGGCGCGCCTGGTTGGTTCTGCGGACCAGATTCGGAGGACGCTGGGCTGGAAGCCGGCTGGAACCTTTCGGCAGCTCGTGGGGGAGATGGTGGAGGCGGAACTCGCGGCGATCGATTCAGGGGCAACCGATTCGGAGTGAGCTATAAAGGCGGACGCTCAAATCCGCGATAAATAGAGATGGTCTGGTCACTACAGCAACGCCGCTTGCCATTTGGAGTGCCGGTTCTAGTTTGGCGCGGTGAAGAAAATCGAAGCGATCATCAAGCCCTTTAAAACCGAACCGGTAAAAGAAGCGCTCATGGCCGTGGGGGTGGAGGGAATGACTCTGAGCGAGGTCAAAGGCTTCGGTCGGCAGAAAGGTCACAGCGAAATTTATCGTGGCACTGAGTACACGGTCGATTTCCTGCCGAAGGTGAAATTCGAGATGGTGGTGCCTGACGATCGCGCCCAACGCGCCGTCGAAGCAATCTTGCGTGCCGCGAGGACTGGAAAAATCGGCGATGGAAAGATCTTCGTTGCGGAAGTGGAAGAGGCGATCCGAATCCGGACGGATGAACGCGGCGCGGAGGCACTCTAATCGTTAACCATTTCAATCTTCCAACGCCTCTCACAAATGCACGATTTTTTGTTATCGGTTTTTCTCGGTATCGTCGAAGGGCTCACCGAATTTCTTCCTGTAAGTTCGACCGCGCATCTGCGGATCGCGGAAGCGCTGCTGAAAATCGATCTGCACGACGGTTTCTGGAAGATGTACACGATCGTCATTCAGCTCGGCGCCATCCTGGCGTTACCCGTCTATTTTCGCGAACGCATCCTGAACCTTCTTCGCACATTTCCGAAAGGCGAGCGGGGCGACCGCACGGTCTTCACGCATCCATTGAGTCTCACGCTGATTGCCTTTGTTGTGACTGCGGTTCCGGCATGGGCGCTAACGAAACAGATCGGCAAGAACCTGGAGAATCTCTGGGTGATGGCCTGGGCGCTCTTAATAGGTGGAATAATCATGTGGGTAGTGGACGCCGTTTTTACGCGGCCGCGTGTCGCGCACATGGAGGAAATGAGTCTGCCGCAGGCGGTCTGGATTGGTGCAGCACAAATTCTTTCTGCGATTTTCCCCGGAACTTCCCGATCGATGTCCACCATCGCCGCCGGGCAGGTAGTGGGCTTGTCGCGCCCCGCCGCGCTCGAGTTTTCGTTCTTTCTGTCGATGCCGACGATGCTGGTAGCCACTACGTATGATTTCGTGAAGACGGTGATGCCGTATCGCCACGAAGTGAACCTCGCGCCACTGACAATGACTGGCCATGAATGGATCGTTCTCACAATTGGATTTGTAGTTTCCTTTTTCGTAGCACTGGGAGTGGTTGCCTGGTTTATGCATTGGGTGCGGGCACGAGGATTTGTCCCCTTTGCCCTTTATCGAATTGTTCTCGGGATTGGAATATTGGTACTGCTGGTGCGCGGAATGATCTGATCAATTGGTCATGGAAGCGGACTTTATTCTTCCCGATCTGCAGAGTGCCGTTATCTGCGAAGATGTGCGCTGCGAATTCAATGGAATGCAAACGCTGGTCGGCGTGCTCAACGTCATCCCGGCGCCTGCACTGCCGATAAATTGTATGCGGTTATGCATCTGGACGCGTTGGTGTAGTGGAGCGGGAAAATTTCGGCAGAAATCGCGGATTGTCGGTGTTGACGAACAACAAGTAATTGCGCAGGCCGAAGTCGAGTTCGTGCTGAAAGAGATGGAAGGGCACGCGACTAACGTCCATTATTTTGGCGGCGTGCAGTTCCAACAATACGGGATGCATCACGTCGAGATTTATCTCGAAGACGAATTGCGGCTGCGCTTTCCCTTGCCGGTAATTCAGATCACGCGTCCAACTGCGTAGGGGCGATCGCCCGTTCGGCTTCGCTCAGGGTAGGCTCTCAATCGCGCGGGGGAACCGCATATCACGCAAGCAAGGCGGTTTTGGGGAACCCGCTTAAAGCCGACCTCGCGCTAGATTAAGCGCTTGCCAATCGCGTCGAATTCATTTATCACGGCGCTTTTAATGCCGAAACAATTTTTCATCGGATTGCTTTGCGGCCTTTCTGTTGCGGGACAAATGCGCGCGCAGGAAGTGGTTGTCGCTCGCGAAGAAAAACCAAGTGCTTCCGAGCAGGTGGACACTCAACCTCGCAAAAAGAAATCAGCTTCCACCGTGCTCACGGTAGAGCAGATGCGAATGGCGGGAGCGCTTGCTGCCGAGCGTCAAAAAGACCAAGCTCGGGTCGAGCGAACGAGTACAACAGGCGGGCCCAGTTTGCGCGCGCCGAAAACTTCCAGAGGAACGCTCGCTGTTGAGAAGCAGAAAAAACAAACTCGTTTAGAACAGCCGAGCGTGCCACGGGCGGCCAATTCGCAGACCAGTAAATCGGAAGCCGTTGGCCCGGTTCGACCGACAATGATCGAGTCTGGAACGCAGGAGCCAGCTGCTTCTCATCGGGAAAAAACAGAGGTTCGCGACGAGCAAACAGGCGCTCCGCAATCGGCAAACCGGGCATTATGGAAGAAAGAACCAATCGCTTCCAGAGCGAATAGCCCTGATGGCGACTCAGCTTCCACTCCCGCTGGATCGGCCCCTTCAGAATTACATCTTCCGAGTCGCGATCAGGAGATCACGAAAGAAAAGACAGTCAGGACACGAACGGTTGCCCATTACAGCTACAAAACCCCAGAGGGCAAGAAAGAATCAGCTCCCGTCATTACGCAGTATTATCCAAAGCGGATCGTTTACCCCTTTGCCAAGGTCGATCGGCGCATCGATGGCAAGCTGATGCAGGCGGCGACGATCGCGCAGGAACGCGCGCATGCGCATTCCCGCTCGATGTGCTGGCATTATGTAAAAGAGGCATTGCTCGCTTCCGGCGTTATCGATTCGCGCCCGAAGAGCGAGCTCGCGAAAGACGCCGCCCAGGACCTTGTCGCTAATTACGGATTCAAAAAATTACCGGTGAACGATCCATTCGCTGCGCCGGTCGGTTCGGTCTTCGTCTACGGCGCCAACCACGCCGCTGGTCACGTCGAGATCCGCACCAGGGACGGTTTCGTTAGCGACTTCAATTCGAAAACACCGTCACGTCGTCCTTTGCTCGGCGTTTACGCGAAGTTGTAATTTTCCGCCAACTTCGAAACGAACCTCAACCGACGGGATTGTTCAGCAACCTCGATCTTGCGAGTTTGGTACTGCTTCGCGTGCATTCTCAATTGCGCGAAGTGAAATGAATACTGATCCGCAACTGTTTGATTCGCTCGCTCAGAGCACCGACGCTTTTTGAAGCGTTGCAGAGTCGAAGCGGGCAACTTTGATTGTCCGACGCCTTAGCGCTTCAACGTCAAATTACGCCCATCAAAATAAGGATCAGCACGATTACTAAGATCAGACCGAGTCCGCCGCTCGGATAATAACCCCAGCCAGTGCTATATGGCCAGGCAGGGAAAGCTCCGATCAACAGAAGCACGAGGATAATCAGCAGGACTGTTCGCATTCAAGGAGGTTATTCGGGCGGACAGCGAAATGGCAATGTTTTATTTTCCATGTCATTGCAGAGGGCGCGTCCTTTCACCCAAAGCATGACCCTGCTTATTTACGCCCAATATCTGGATTTCATAAAAGGGATGGACGCAGACCGCTGTTCCGATTGAGAACAGCCGCCTCTTTTCCGAAAACCTCTTGCAGGCACGCACTGCCAACATATTATTCGGCAGCAGTCCCGAGTGTGTCCTAGTGGATGCATCGGGAAAATTTTTTGCCCATTTCCAATTTCGATGGCGAACACGATCTTAGTCGGCGCGCAGTGGGGCGATGAAGGAAAAGGCAAAATCATCGATGTGCTCACAGCCAAGGCTGACATTGTTGTCCGCAGCCAGGGCGGCAACAATGCCGGGCACACGGTCATTCATCGCGGCACCAAATACATCCTGCACCTTATTCCCTCCGGAATCCTCCGGCGTGGAAAGATTTGTGTGATTGGCAACGGCGTGGTTGTCGATCCCCTCGCGCTGATCGGCGAAATCGACGGTCTGCGCAAATTGGGAGTTAAGATTGGTAGGAATTTACTGGTCAGCAATTGCGCTCACCTGGTTTTGCCGTACCACCGGCTGCTCGACGAGCAACGCGAGCTACGTAAAGGCCAGGCCAGAATTGGCACCACAAAACGCGGAATCGGCCCGGCCTACGGAGACAAGGCCGCGCGCACCGGTCTACGGATGTCCGATTTGATGCAGCCGATTGTTTTTTCAAAAAAATTGCAAGCCAAGGTGCTCGAGAATAACAGAATCCTCCAGGCACTTGGGGCAAAGCCGATTAGATTTCGTGAAGTCAACGAAAGGTATCTCGCGGTTGGAGAAAAGTTGCGTCCATTCATCGGGAACACAGTGGTCTATCTTCATCGTGCCCTAAAGCGCGGCAAAGAAATTCTCTTTGAAGGGGCCCAAGGAACATTTCTCGATATTGATCATGGGACATATCCTTACGTGACCTCATCAAACACGACCGCCGGCGGCGCATGCACAGGCACCGGCGTGCCACCGCATCGAATGGACCGAGTGGTTGGAGTAATGAAGGCTTACACGACGCGGGTAGGTGAGGGGGCATTACCCACCGAAGATCGGCAATTCACCGAAAGGCTTCATGGCCTGGGACGCGAATTTGGAGCCACCACCGGTCGCAAGCGGCGCTGCGGCTGGTTCGACGCCGTTGCAACCCGTTATGCGACCATGATTAATGGCATCGACGAGATCGCGATTACGAACCTTGACGGGTTGGACGATATCGATCCGATCCGTGTCTGCGTGGCGTACCGATTGAATGGAAAACGCTTGAACGTCCCTCCATCTGATGCGACGCAGCTCACTAATTGCAAACCGGTTTACAAACAAGTACGCGGCTGGAACAAATCGACGCGTTCCGCGCGCAAATTCTCTCAGTTACCTTTGGCGGCACAGAATTACGTTAGATACATTTCCGAAATAACGGGCGCACATTTGTCTATGATCAGCGTGGGTCCGGAACGCAGCGATACAATTATTCTGTAGTCATGCCTCCGACTGCGAAAACCATTCCGCGTCATATCGCCATTATCATGGATGGTAACGGCCGCTGGGCCAAAACGCGCGGTCTGCCGCGCATCAAAGGCCACGAGGCAGGGGCCCAGGCCGTTCGTGAATGCGTGGAAGGCTGCGGCGATTTGAAAGTCGAGTATCTCACGCTTTACGCGTTCTCGGCGGAAAACTGGCAGCGTCCCAAAAGCGAAGTCTTCGCTCTGATGCGTTTGCTCGAAAAGTTTTTGAAAGAGAAGACGCCGGAATTGGTGGAGAAGAATGTTCGGCTCCAGGCGATCGGTCGTTTGACCGATCTTCCACAGAGCTCCCAGAAACAACTTCACAAGACGATTGAGCAGACCGCCGGTAATAACGGGCTCACTCTCATTCTGGCGCTGAGCTACGGCGGGCGACTCGAGATCATCGACGGCATCAAAAGCTTGCTTCGCGCAGTCGAGCTCGGGCACATCGATAAAGCGATGATCGATGTCCAGATGTTCAGCAAACATCTTTATACCCGCTATTATCCCGATCCCGACTTGCTCATTCGCACTTCGGGCGAAATGCGCTTGTCCAACTTTCTTCTTTGGCAACTCTCTTACACCGAGATGTATGTCACGCCGAAACTGTGGCCTGATTTCACAAAGAAAGACCTCTTTGCCGCAGTGGAAGAATTTGGGCGCCGGCAACGCCGCTACGGAGTGGTTGAATAATCTGTAGCCGCCTCGCTATGCAAATCGAGACCTTGACTTAGCAAAACCGGCACGCGGCTCGCCGCCCACAGGGCGACGGCTACAGAAAAGCTTCTGTCACTGAATCCGCGAGTGACTTGCCTGCTCGAGTCAGGACGAAGTTGCCATTCGTTTTTCCAAGCAAACCAAGCGCGATAAACTCTCGCGTTTCATTTTGGAATGGTGTGAGCAATGCCGTCGAAACCCCTTTGTTCGTTCGCAGGGAAAGCGCGATTGTCTCTACGCGTTTAATTTCGCTCGTGAGGTTTTCTGTCGATCCAATTGGTGATTGTCCGGAAAGGACGCGATCGGCATACGCGCGGTAATCGGCAACATTTTGCCAGCGTCGCATCCCGACGGTGGAAAATGCGCTTGGGCCGATGCCGAGATAATTTTCGCCCGACCAGTAGGCGCGATTGTGTCTCGATGAAAAACCGGGGCGCGCGTAATTTGAGATTTCGTAATGTTGATAACCGGCGTCTTCCAAGATCGATATTGTCATCTCGAAAAATTCTGCATCGGTATCCGCGTCCTGGCGAAACTCGCCGCGTGACTGACGCAGGAAAAATTCCGTGTCCTCTTCATAAGTCAGGCAGTAGGCGGAGATGTGTTCAGGCTGCAGCGCGATTGTTTTTTGCAGTGTCAC
>QHOJ01000258.1 GCA_003218735.1 Verrucomicrobiota bacterium | reverse complement strand
TGCGAGCGACTTTCGTGCCGGTCCGAGACCGGCCGCACTTCCGCCGGTGAATAAGTCGAAGAGCTCCACGCTCTCCAACAACGGCTCCTTCGGATTTTCAATCGCGCGCAAAATTTTCGCGTGCGAAATTTCTTCCGGCACAATCATCGCGATGTCGCGCGTGATCGATGGATACCGGTCGAGCTCGCGAAACTTTTTCGCGGATTCGCTGGTGACCAAAAGTAGATCGGCATGCAGCTCGGTGATGAGCACTGGACCCGGCGCACCAGATTTGGTTGCCGAAAGTTGTCCACCAAAACCGACCATGCGATCGCCGGACCAAACATCGACCGCGAGCGCGAGGTCAAGGTATTTCGCGGGCCGAAACGACAAATCTGGAACNCTCATGTCCGATCGCCAAGTCGGTGAGCGAGAAAGGTTCCCCCATAGTAGAATTCCGAGATGCCGTTCTTCCTTTCCACCGGGCGGGATAAACGTTCGCCCAATTTCAAAGATCGCGACGGTCCCGGCGCCCGCGCGAACATTTCGGTCAAGCACCTCGAGCAGTCCGCTGATCAAGCTTGGCCGCAGCGCGACGTGATCTTCGCTCAACGGATTGCGTAACTCGACCGCGTTTTCGCCGAAAGCGGATGTGCTTCTCGGAATTAATTTTGAGGTGCGCGCTTCCGAAAGTCCATGCGCAACGAGACGCGCGCGGAACCCTGTTTCCAGATCGTGCGAATCGTCTGCTGCGCTGGAAGCTGTGAACCGGCTGCGATCGGTGCCGGGAACTTTGTTTACGCCGTAGGCGCGGACGACTTCTTCGATAAGATCGACATCGCGCTGCAAATCGCCGCGATAACTCGGAATCTTCCAGGCAGAAGGGCCGCTCTTTCTCTCCCTCTTAGTCTTGATCTTCTCCAGTCCGAATCTTCCCAAAATCTCATCGACCATTTTCGGTTTAATTCCAATCCCGACGACTCGATCGCATTTGTCATAGCTCAGCGAAACGTCCGCAGGATTTGGTGGAACGTCGCCGGCGGCTCCAATTTCTTTTGCCGGCGTTCCATCCGCGATTTCGCGGATCAATTCAGTTGCGCGGTGTGATGCGCGTAAAATCATTTCCGGATCGACGCCGCGCTCGAAGCGATAACTCGCGTCGCTCGGCAAATTCAAATTCCGCGCGGTCCGACGAACGCTGGTCGGCAAAAAGTAAGCGCTCTCCAATAGAATGCTTTTCGTCGTTTCCGTCACGCCGGTTTCTTCGCCGCCCATTACTCCAGCAATTCCGACGGGGCGCTCCTGATCGGCGACGACCAGATTGTCCGGCCTGAGGGAGTAAGTCTTGCCATCGAGCGCAAGAAATTTTTCGCCATCGCGCGCGAGCCGTACGTTGATTCCGCCTTTCAATTTGTAGGCATCGAACGCGTGCGTCGGCTGGCCGAGCTCGAGCATCACAAAGTTGGAAATGTCGACAATGTTGTTGATCGAGCGAATGCCGATGCTCTGAATTTTCGCGCGCAACCATTGCGGGCTGGGCCCGACTTTCACGTTGTCGATCTTTCGGGCAGAGAAGAATGGACATTCGCGCGCGGCGCTGATGGTCACGCCGGACTTCTTGATGGCGATCTTGGCTTTGCGCGGCGCCGACTTGAGTCTCTTTCCAGTCAGTGCCGCGATTTCGCGCGCGAGTCCGAAATGGCTGACCAAATCGCCCCGGTTCGGTGTGGCGCCCCGATTGTTGCCGCGGGCGACAAGATCAAAAGACCGGCCGCATCCTGTCCGAGACCGAGCTCGATCGCGCTGCAAAGCATTCCCTCCGATTCAACGCCGCGGAGTTTGCTTTTTCGAATCTCAGTTCCGTTCGGCAATTTTGCGCCCGGAAGCGCGAGCGGAACTTTGTCGCCAACTTTGTAATTGGTCGCGCCGCAAACGATCTGCCGTTTGGTTCCACTGCCATCATCGACTTCGCAGACTGTCAATCGATCGGCATTCGGGTGACGCGATGACGCTGTGACCTGTGAAACGATCACTTTGTCGATCTTCGCGCCGCGCGTTTCGATATTTTTGGTCTCGACGCCGGCCCGAGTGAGCAATTCGGCGACCTCTTCGACGTTTTTCGGAAGATCGACAAATTCGCGCAGCCAATTAACGGAAAATTTCATTGTCCTTCGGCATCATTTGTAGGGGAAGCCGTTGGCTTCCCATGGGACGGCAGCGCCGTCCCCTACAGTTTTCGGACAGCAAAGTTTCATGCGAACTGGCGGAGAAACCGCAAATCGTTCTGGGCGAATAGTCGGATGTCTGGAATATCGAACAGGATCATGGCGAGGCGATCCATGCCGAGGCCGAAGGCGTAGCCTGTCCATTTTTCCGGATCGTAAGCATCGTCGCCGCGCGTCTTGTTGACCGCTTCGAAAACGGCTGGATGCACCATGCCGGACCCGGCGACCTCGATCCATTGTTCGCCTTTCTTGAGTGCCTTTGATTTCACGTAGACCTCAAGACTCGGCTCAGTGAATGGAAAATAATGCGGTCGAAATTGGACGGCGGTGTCGGCGCCGAACAGTTCGCGCATGAAAAACTCAAGCGAACCTTTCAAATCGGCCACGCTCACGTTCTCATCAACATAGAGCCCTTCGATCTGATGAAACTGCGCGCTGTGGGTCGCGTCCACCTCATCGCGACGATAGGCCGCGCCGGGCGCGATCACGCGAATCGGCGGCGGCGCGGATTGCATCGTGCGGATTTGCACCGTCGAAGTGTGGGTCCGGAGTAATCGGCCATTCGGCAGATAAAATGTGTCCTGCTCGTTGCGCGCCGGATGTTCGGGCGGCGTGTTCAGGGCGTCGAAACAATGCCATTCGTCTTCAACGTCCGGTCCATCCGCGAGCGCAAAGCCCATTCGACGGAAGATTTCGATCGAGCGCTCAAGTATTTGCGTGAGCGGATGCAACGCGCCGAGCTCGCGCGGTGTTCCGGGTAGCGAGATGTCGATCTTAGCAAGCGCGCCGGTTTCTCTCTGTGATCGAAACTGTTGCGCGCGGATGTCGATCGCCGCGGTGACAGCATTCCGGACTTCGTTGAGCAGTTTGCCTACGACCGGCTTCTCTTCTTTGGCGAGCGTTTTCATTTGCTCGCCCCAGGACGAAACGCTCCCGCTGCGGCCGAGATATTTCACCCTGGCAGTTTCGAGCGCCTGCTCGTCGTGCGCGGATTCGATCTCGCGCAACGCGTCGTCGCGGAATTGTTCGAGTGGGTGAGGCATCGGCGAAAAAGTTAAATTGTTAAAAAAGTTACATCGTTACAACGACGGAATGTATCGGGTCGCGGCCGTCCCGGAGGTCCCTTTTAACGTTGTAACAAATTTAACCTTTTTAACTGCAAGGCTACGCCGCTTTTTTGTTCTTCTTCTCCAGCGCGCGCTTTGCTTGATCGACAATGGATTTAAACGTCGCTTCATCTGTGACGGCGAGATCGGAGAGAATTTTGCGATCAAGTCCAATACCGGCGACTTTCAGTCCTTCGGCGAAGCGGCTGTAAGTTAGCCCGTTCGCACGAGCGGCAGCATTGAGCCGTTGGATCCAGAGATAACGAAAGGTTCGTTTTCGGGTTTTGCGATCGCGATAAGCCCAGTATTTGGCTTTCATTGTCGCGTCTTTTGCGTAGCGGAAAAGCTTTGAGCGGCGTCCGCGATAACCTTTGGCTTTTTTTAACACTCGTTTGCGCCGTGCCCGGCTGGCAGGTGCATTAGTGGCTCTTGGCATTTTGTTTCGTTCCGAACTGCTTCGGAGCTCCTCGTTCAGCGAGTTGTTGTTCCATTGTCGATCTCCGCGACCTCACTCGCTGATGCGGTCCCGCAGCGCGAGACCAGGTGCGCAGATCGTCACGACGCGGCAGCGTCGAGCGGGCAAGATAAGTAGCGGCTCGAGAATCACAACAGAATTCTGGGGAATCTCAGACGCGAGATGCTTGAGCTGGTTGACGCTCGCCCCGCCAAAGCAACCAAGCCACAAAGCCCATCGCGGCGCCTCCGACGTGGGCGAGCGCCGAAACAGAGCTGATTCCTTTGACCTGCTCCCAAGCGCCAATGATTTGAAATAAAATCCAGAGAACAAAGACAGACCAGGCGGGCAGCCGAATCCATCGGAACCACCACCAGCCATAACGCAGCAGGAATTCAAGTTTCACGTGCGGAAAACTGAGCGCGTAAAAGGTAATCACCGCTGCGACGCCACCGCTCGCTCCGATGCATGGGATTTGTGAGCGCGGATCAGCTGCGATGTGTGCGAGATCGCCGATAAAAGCCGCCAAGGCGATGAGCAGAAGATAACGAAAAGGCCGTAGAAAATTTTCCACGTCATCACCGAACAC
>QHOJ01000059.1 GCA_003218735.1 Verrucomicrobiota bacterium | reverse complement strand
ATAATGAAGGGAAGATAGCGTTTCATAGGAAGTCCCAACTCAGCGCGAGAAGCTTCAGCGCAAGAGTTGACTCGTCAAATTGGAATACTCCCTGACATGACGAGCTCGCTTCATTGATTTGTGCAGTCACGGATGTTACGTACCACCCGACCAAGGGGGCGACTAGACACGGATTACATCGAGGGGATCGCAGAAATTACATTTCTAATGAAATCGCGATCGCTGTTCAACGCAAGACTATTCCTCACCGTCATTGGATTGACACCATTGTCGCAGGCACAAACGCCGTCGCCAGCACAATCAAAATCTCCACGGCCGACCTACTCGCTTGCGCCGTACGAGGATCGTCTCGCCGCTGCGCAATCGGTGAAAGTGACGATCTCGATCCTGGGTCTTGAGCTTGGATCAACACTTGAACAAGCGCACGCCAAACTGGATAAACTGAGCGATCCTGCGCATCCACCGAAAGAAGAGGAGGAAGGGCCGGAACGCAAAGTTCTCTGGCAGCTCGCCAGGACGGATTACTCAGCCGTGTTTGTAAAGAGCGATGAGAGAAAACGGATCACTTACATCAATGCTTTTCTGCGTCCGGGAAAAGAGATTCCGTTTGAGAAAATCGGTGACACAAAGAAAGCTCCCTTGCAGGATGTAAACACGATTGTCTGGGACGTGTTGCGCCCGAATCGCCCGCTTTTCCGCGTGATGGCGAAAGGCGCTGACCGCAAAGCAAACAACATCACGATCTTTGTCGTAAAACGCCCCGGTCTGGAGCGGGCGGCGGACTAGTGTCCCTGCTTTTTCCGTGTCGGACCGGCTGTTACTTTCCCTTCGTCATTTGAGGGAGTGTGAACTCGGTTCCGCCGCGTGTGTAATCCTCCAGCACAATTCCACTGCTATTTGTCTGGAACGAATTTCCGCGCAGACCACACAAGACGGAGCCCGATCCGATTTGGGGATGACTGATCGAACTTAGATAAGCATTCAACGTCGCCAGGGAAATACTCACGCTGATTTGCCGAGCGGAACTATTGATTTTGCCACTGTCTGCTGCACCGCGCGACGTTGTATTGATGCCGCCGCTGAAGTTTCGCACCGCCGTGCCCCACGTGAAGCTCGCTGCACCCGTTGCGTCTGTCGAGGCTTGGATATAAAACTGATCGCCGCGATCAGACAACCCTTTGGAAAATTGGTTTCCAGCCGGCCCGATGATGCCCGTCTCGGGCGCGTTGGCAGCGAAATACATACGCCATGTGCAAGTCGGCGGCGTTATCGTCAGATCCGATACCGTCATCGTGGCAGTGATAACAGTTCCTTGAGCACTGCTTTGCGATGAGTATTTGATCGAGATGATGTCGAGTGGACTGTTTGTTGGCGTAGTCGCCAGCAGGCCGCTGTCCTGATCTTGAGCAAAGTCCGTCACCTGCTCGCCATTCGGCCCCGGTTGCATGGGCTGCGGAGCTGGCTGGCCCGCCGCGGCGGGTGTTGCGCCTGGAGTCGCGAAGGGTTGTGCAGGTAAAGCCGAACCTTCCTTTGGAGCCGGCAAGCTGCCTATCGTCTTATCAATTGACGGTCCCTTGGTCTGACGAGTCGCGAATACCTCACCACTAAAGTCGCTGTGATCATCTGTATATCCGATTTCTGCCGCGCCAAGCGGATCGAAGTTGACTTGGAAATAATCGAGCAGATTCCGATTCGGACCACCCGTTAGCACAAGACCGCTCAATGAAATGTTGGCAGCGTGATTCGAATGATCACTGGCCCGAGCGTACTGGAAGCTTGGCGTATCGGATGTTTTGGTCGCATACCAGACAATCCCAACTGAACCTGGCGTCGGTCCAGTGGCCAGCCAGGGAAAGATATTCAGCTTCAAATTCGAGTCGGCCGGATTATTCACTCTAACTGGGTTGCTCCAGTGCTGCCCATGATCGAGAGAGTGGATCAAATACAGATTCGCACCGTCGGAATATACACCGTAAAGGGTACCGAAAGCCACCAGCGTGTACGACCCGTCGGGATTTTTATGTCGCTGGTCCGCGGCGACACGAACCGGGAAGAAAAGATTCCCGACGCTCACCCCGGTCGGTGTGGCTTGATGGATATTGTAACTGGTCGGCGCGGCCCCAGGTGTTGCAGGTATGCCTACCGCAACATGTCCATCATTGCCGCTAATGTAAACGGTTCCGTCAAATCGATCGACATCGAGCGCGCCAGTCTGCGGCAACGTTCCCACCAGCGTCGCCGGCCCATAAGTAAGGCCACCGTTGGTTGACTGCTGCGCGAAGGCAATGCCTTGCGCAAAATTACGATATTCCAGATAAACCGTGTGATCGTCAAAGAAACCCATCCATTGCCGGTCGTTGATCGGCACTCCTGCAAGAGCGTTCCCAAGTGGATTGAATTGAAACGTCTTACCCAAATCGAATGATCGCCCAACTGTTACATTGGCAGCCGTCAAGCTCGCGTACGCCAGCACCGGTGCAGGCGAGGGACTCAGAGCAGCATCGGCTCCGGCGTAATTGCCGAAACCGGTGGCAATGTCAATGTCGCCGCCGCCAAGCGCACCGGCTTGTAGTTGGGATTGCGCTGCTACAGTGGTCGGGGAGTCAGGTTTGCCGCGATAAAGCGGAACCCGCATGTTCGGATCGTAATTTGGATTCGAAATCGTTTTGCCGGGATGCAGCGGATCTGGCAGAGTGCGCCGCAGATCGAAATACCAAAGATCGACACCGGCCGGCACGCCTTGAATACCGATTACGTATGCGTTGCCGAGCAAATCGACGCGGCTGCTCGGTTCGCCGTCAGAAAAAGCCGCCGGCGCCTTGCAAGCTGTGTTGGCTGAAAATGTCATGCCGCCAGAAGTGTAGGTCGCTGCACGGGTGCTCGGCCCGTTGATGAGGGTAATGGTCCCCGTCGGCTGGTCGGTGGCTGGCGTACATGCGAAATAGACGATTTCGACGTTGTAATCGCCCGTTCCGTAAATATTCGGATCAAATGAGGTCGCTTCCCCTGTCTGCGGCGCACCACCTGCAGATTCCCCCACTAGTTGGCCGTTGGACCCATCCGGATTGCGCTTGAACACGTAGAGATCGCGATCGTTGGCTGGATTGGTCCAGCTCAGCGTCACGGAGATGAGTTTGCCCGTGTAGATGCCGGGCAGGACGGTGAGTACATAGGTGTCCTTGTTGACTCCCCCAATCCCATCCGGTTCGCTGTCAGCTCCAGTGCCAGGGGCAGTGCCCACAAATGTCAACGGTGTGGTGGTCGTTGGTGAAAGGCTGCCGGAAGGCGGATTAGTCGCTTTGCTAGCGCAGGGCAACATTAGGACTGCCAGGCTAGATAAGAGAACTGGCAGATAGAGACGGCGAAGCGAGGTTTTCGTGGGACTTTTCATAGCGGTTATGTGGTTAAACTAGTTGCCCTTATGACGGCTACCTTTTCATTCGGGAAGCGTTGTTCGCCTGGACGTGTGGTCTCAAAAGTCGTCTGCGATTGAGAAGTAGTTTCCCCATCGTGTGATCCGCGGTTCCCTACGCTTCGTTGATTTGTGCACTCGCGGATGTTACGTAGCCTCGCCCGCGCCTGCCATGAACAAGAGTTACAAAGAAACGCTGAACCTGCCGCGCACGGATTTTCCGATGAAGGCGAATCTCGCCGTGCGCGAGCCGGAACTGCTGAAAATGTGGAAGGAGACGCGGCTTTATCAGCAAATCCAGAAATCACGGACAGATCGACAACTGTTTGTTCTGCATGATGGCCCGCCTTTTGCGAATGGCGACGTCCACATGGGAACGGCGCTGAACAAGATTCTCAAAGATTTCGTGGTCAAATCCCAGACCATGCTGGGCAAACGCGCGCCTTACATCCCCGGCTGGGATTGCCATGGGCTGCCGATCGAATACAAAGTAGTGAAAGAATCCCGGGGCCTTTCGCCTCTCGAGGTCCGCAGAAAATCGGAAACATTCGCGCGAAAGTTTGTCGATATCCAGCGCGAGCAATTCAAGCGACTCGGTGTCTTCGGGGATTGGGAAAATCCGTATCTGACTATGGACCCGAAATACGAGGCGGAAATCCTTCGCGCTTTCGCGGTGTTTGTTGAGAAAGGGCTCGTTTATCAGTCGAAGAAGCCAGTCTTTTGGAGCACCGGCGCCCAGACTGCCCTCGCTGAAGCCGAAGTGGAATATCAGGAACGCGATGACACGGCCGTTTACGTGAAGTTTCCGATCGTAAGCGGCGAACTGGCCGGCAAAGCAAGCATCGCCATCTGGACAACAACTCCGTGGACCTTGCCGGCGAACCTGGCCATCGCAGTGGACCCGAAGGAAATCTACGTCGTCCAGGAATTTCAAAATGTGGGAGGGACTTCAGCGTCGCGTAATGAAACATTGCTGCTTGCTGACAAGCGGGTCCCGCAATTTTGCGCGAGTACCGGCTTTGATCCAGTCGGTGAGCCGCTTCAGTCATTTCCGGGCAGCAAAATCGACAAGATCAAAGCGCAGCACCCGTTTTTGGATCGACAATCAATTGTTCTCACAGCCGGTTTCGTAACCATGGACACCGGCACGGGCGCCGTCCATATCGCGCCCGGTCACGGCGAGGACGATTACTCGTTAGGCAAACAAAATGGATTGTCGATCTTATCGCCGGTCGATGACCATGGGCGGTTTACTGATGGCGCTGGTTTGCCGGAACTCGTCGGCAAATACGTCTTCGACGCCAACATCGATATCGTCAATTTGCTGCGCAAGGACGGAATGCTCCTCGGCGAGCAAAACTTCCATCATTCTTACCCGTATTGCTGGCGGTCGAAGACGCCGATCCTCTTTCGCGCTGTTGACCAATTTTTCATTCGCATTGACGCGCTGCGCGATAAAGCCCTCGCCGCAGTCAACACGGTCGAGTGGATTCCATCGTGGGGAAAAAATCGCATCTCGGGCACGGTCGAATCGCGTCCTGATTGGGTAATCTCCCGTCAGCGTAGCTGGGGCGTGCCGCTCCCGGTCTTTTATTCGCATACCGGCGAAGTCATTCTCGATGCAAAAATCATTCGGAAACTCGCCGACCTCGTTGCGCAACACGGCTCAAACATTTGGTTTGAGCTGGAGGATGTCGATCTTGCCAAAAAACTTGGGCTGCCGGAGGGCACGACGCACCGCAATGATACGATCGACGTTTGGATCGACAGCGGCGTTTCGCACAAAGCCGTGTGCGCACTTCATCCTGAGCTGCGCGATCCAGCGGACATGTATCTCGAGGCGACCGATCAACATCGCGGCTGGTTTCAATCGTCGCTTATGACGAGCGTCGCGCTCAACAATCGCGCGCCCTACAAGATCTGCGTCACGCATGGTTTCGTGGTCGATCTTGACGGAAAAAAGATTTCGAAATCGAGCACGTATGAGAAACCGGTCAACGCCAGCCATTTCGTCGGCGAACATGGCGCGGATCTGGTTCGCCTTTGGGCGAGCAGCATCGATTACACGGATGACGTGCCGTTTTCCGAAGAAATGTTCACTCGCCTCGGCGACACTTATCGGCGGGTTCGAAACACGTTGCGGATTTTGCTCGGTAATCTTTACGATTTCGAATCAGGAAATCAGGAAAGCAGGAAAAAGGATCTTACTTTGATCGATCGCTGGATTCTGGAGCGGCTTGATCACGTGGTCGCCGATTGCCGATCCGCCTATGAAGCGATTGAGTTTTACAAGGTTTATCATGCGCTCAATCAATTTTGCGCGGTCGACCTGAGCAGCCTTTACGTCGATATCACCAAAGATCGAATGTACTGCGACATGCCGAATTCGCCACGCCGTCGCGCAACGCAGAACCGAATGCACCAAATCTTCGAGGCGCTCTGCCGGTTGCTGGCGCCGATTCTCGCGTTTACTGCCGAGGAAGCGTGGCGGCACTCAGGCGCGGGCGGGTCAATCCATTTGCAAGAGCTACCACAACCGCACGATCGATACGATGAGGCGAGCACTCAAGTTGCCGAGCTTCTGAGATTGCGCGGCGTGATCGGACAGGCGCTTGAGCGCGCGCGTCAGGAGAAATTGATCGGCAACGCGCTCGAGGCAGCGGTCGTTTTGCATTCAGATTCCGATGTCACGACCAAGATCGACAAGGAGGAGCTGGAAGAATTTTTTATCCTGAGCGATTTAACGATTCATCAGGCGAAAGAAGCGGGCGCATCCGTTACAAAAACATCTTATCGGAAATGCGCGCGTTGCTGGCGTCATCGGCCGACCGTTGGGGCGAGCAAAGCGCATCCGGATTTATGCGATCGGTGTGCAGCAGTGGTTGAAGCTTCGGAGGGGCGAGTTCCGACGAGCCCGTGAATTTGCTGGCAGCGCAGGAGCTGCGCCCTCCATTTGTTGGATACTGTGAGATCAACATGAGATTTATTTTTTTCCTTTCGTTACCTCTCTACGCGCTCGATCAATGGACGAAAGAATTGGTGCTGCGGTTCGTTAGTCCCGACGAGCCGCGCATCGTGATATCCAATTTCTTTCATTTGGTAAATGTCACGAACACCGGCGCGGCATTCGGCTCCTTCAGAAACAATAACACGTTCTTTGTCGCAATTTCAGCTGTAGCCCTTGTCGTTGTCGTCGTGCTTTTGGTGCAGCGGCGATTACGCGATGTCAGGCGCGACGTGTCGCTCGCGCTTCTGCTCGCTGGCATTCTGGGCAATCTTACCGATCGTCTTCTTCACGGGCATGTGATCGATTTTTTACTCTTCGATCTGCATGTTCGATTTGCCCATCCCTGGCCGGCCTTCAATGTCGCCGATTCCTGCATCTCCATTGCGGTCGTTCTGTTTGTTGTCCACTCGTTCTGGCAAGGAAGGAGCCGCGCGGAAGCGATGCGGTAGCTGTAGCCGTCGCCCTGTGGGCGACGCGAACTCGATTTGTTTTCTCGCAGTCGTTGCGCTTCGCACAGCGAAGCGGCTACAGTGGATCGTGAAATCCGCCATGGAAAAAACGGCGCGCGACGTTGCCGCGCGTTTGCGTGAAAGCGGCCATCTCGCGTACCTCGCCGGTGGCTGCGTGCGCGACATCGTTCGCGGTGAAACTCCGAAAGACTTCGATATCGCCACCGATGCCGACCCGGAAGCTGTGCAGAAACTCTTTCCGCATACCTATGCGGTGGGCGCGCACTTTGGCGTGATTCTTGTGGTGGAAAACGGTTTCCAATTCGAGGTGGCGACCTTTCGCGCCGACGATGTTTACGTCGATGGAAGACGGCCAAGCGCCGTGCATTTTTCGTCACCGGAAGAGGATGCAAAACGCCGCGATTTCACGATCAACGGAATGTTTTATGATCCGGTTGCAGAGAAAGTGATCGATTTTGTTGGCGGGTGCGCTGATATCGAGGCGGAATTGGTGCGCGCAATCGGTGATCCGGCCCAGCGTTTCGCGGAAGATCGGTTGCGAATGCTGCGTGCAGTACGCTTTGCCACGGTGCTTGATTACCAGATCGATAATCAAACCTGGGACGCGCTGCTAGCGAACGCGGCCTCGATCAATGAGATCAGCGCCGAAAGGATTCGCGAAGAACTGGTGCGAATGTTTCTTTCACCGAACAGAACCCGCGGCTGGGACTTGCTCGATTCGAGCGGGTTGATGCGTGCCATTTTACCCGAAATCGATGCGATGAAAGGTTGCGCACAACCGGAGCAGTTTCATCCGGAGGGTGACGTGTTCGAACACACGCGGCTGATGTTGCAATTTCTCCCGGAAAAAGTTTCTGTGCCGCTCGTTTTTGCCGTTTTGCTTCACGATGTCGCGAAACCGTGCACGGCAACCGTCGATAACACGGGCCGGATTCGTTTTAATGAGCACGATCGCATTGGAGCGGAAATGACGGAGAAAATCATGCGACGTTTACGATTTTCCGGCGCTGAGATCGACGCAACAGTCGAGATGGTGCGGCAACACATGGTCTTCAAAGACGTGCCGAAAATGCGGGTGGCGAAACTAAAACGTTTCATGGCACGACCGACTTTTGACGACGAGCTCGAGCTGCATCGAGTTGATTGCCAGGGGAGCCATCGCATGCTCGATAATTACGAGTTCCTCCTCCGCAAGCGCGAAGAGTTCGCGAACGAGCCGATCATTCCGCCCCCGCTGGTGCGCGGAGACGATTTGATTGCACTCGGTCTGAAGCCGGGTCCAAAGTTTGGCGAAATTCTCGAAGCCGTCGAGACGCGACAGCTCGAAGGAACGTTGAGCACGAGCGAGGAAGCGCTGGAATGGGTGAAACACGAATACGGCTTGGGCGAAGGCAGTCGAACACGATGAGAATCCTCATGGTCAGCCCGGAAGGGCCGCCGTTGCAGCGGGCCGGCGCACTGATTGACGTAATGGATGCGTTGCCGCGCGCAATGCGTGCACGCGGCCACGAGATCAGTGTAGCGCTGCCATTCTATCGTGAAATCCGAGAGAACGCCGCATTCAAAGCAAAAAACACAGGCGTGACTGTCGACGTCCAGGTGGGCAAGAAAACGTACCCTGCCAAGTATCTCGAGGGCCGAAGCACAAGCGGCGTGCAGCTATTTCTAATCCGCTGCGACGAGTTTTTTGATCGACCGGGAATTTACGGAGAGCACGGCAAGGCATATGACGACAACGCAGCGCGTTTTATCTTTTTTTGCAAAGCGACGCTGGAACTTGCACGGCGATTGACGCCGTCGCCGCAAATTCTCCATCTTCACGATTGGCCGGCCGCGCTCATCCCAGTCTTTGTGCGCGTACATGGTCTCCCGTTCGCAACCGTTTTGACAATCCACCATCTGGCTGAGCAAGGCAGTTTCTGGGGCCTGGATTTTGGACTAACCAATTTGGCGGAGCGCTTTTTCACGCTGCATGGGGTCGAGTTCTTTGGCCGCCTAAACTTCCTGAAAGGCGGAATTCTCTACGCCGACAGGATCACAACAGTTAGCGAACGTTACAGGTGGGAAATATTAACACCGACCGGCGGCTCCGGGCTTGATGGAGTGCTGCGGGAAAATGCGCATCGCCTTAGGTCGATTTTACACGGGGCAGATTACACGCGCTGGGATCCGGCGTCCGATCGTCTTCTTCCAGCGCGGTACGGCCCAGGCAAGCTTGGGGGAAAACAGATTTGTCGTGACGCTTTGCTGGCAAACATGAAGCTCACGCCTACGCCACGCGGACCAGTCTTCGGAATGGTCACACGCGTAGTCGAAGAAAAAGGATTTGAGATTTTGGTGCCGGTTCTCGACCGGCTTCTTTGGGATGATGTCCGCCTGATCATTCTCGGTGAAGGCGATCCGGCCTATGAAACGGCTCTGGCCGTCGCTTCCCGAAAGTTCCCGACCAAGTTCGCGTACATGAAGAATTACGATGAGAAGTTAGCCCACCTCATTGAAGCCGGAATGGATATCACTCTCATTCCGTCGCATTTCGAACCGGCCGGTTTGAGCGCGATGTATAGCTTGAAATATGGCGCGCTCCCCGTTGCGCGGGCGACCGGCGGCATCCAGGAGATCATTGAGGATTACGACCCGACGACGGATAGCGGTTATGGTTTCCTTTGTTACGAGTATTCAGCCGAAGCTTTCTGGGACGCGATCAAACGCGCCCGGCAAACTTTTCGCGACCGCAAGGTATGGAGCAGGCTGATGAAACGGGCGATGGCGCGCAAGTTTTCGTGGGATGGATCCGCGCAGCACTACGAAGCTCTTTATAAAGAACTTGTTGGCGCGCACGACCAGGTAGCCGCGTAGATGTAACGGTCGCCCTGTCGGCGAAGTTGAATGGTGGATCGACCGCTCCGTGGTCGATGGTAAAATAAACGCGGCTTCTCCGGCAATTTGACATCGAGCAAGAGCCTGCCCGATCCACCTTCGCTCAAACAGCGAAGCGGCTACAGCTTTCGCGAATAAACGGAGCGCGGGATCGTCAAACCCTGCCACCGAAACAGCGTGCACGAGATGGAAGAAATGCGATTTGAGATTGCGCTTGCCGAAAGATCGACAAGTTCTTGCAATCTCCAGAGCTTTCCTATCTCCTCGGCGCTTCCCACTAATGACGTCATGACTCGCTCGTCGTCCACGTTTAAGCCGTTGCTTGCGGCTTTGCTCGTGACTTTGATGCAGATCGCGATGGCGGTCGGCCTGCTTGCGCCGGAAGGGTCGCTTTCGTATCGCTATTCCACCCTTGTCCAACATGATAGCTATTGGTTCATGAGCATCGTTGACCGCGGCTATCAGACGATCGTGCCTCCCATTGATCATAAGGTGATGGAAGTTTCCAACGTTGCCTTTTTTCCCGCCTATCCTGCGCTTGCTTCCGTGCTTCATTACGCACTCCACATCGATACAGGCAACGCACTGCTGATCACGGCCCAGATCGCAGCTTGGGGCTTCTGGAGCTATTTCTTTCTCTTTTGTGACCGCTGGAATATCGCGCCCACACTCCAGTTTTTCGGCGCGTTGTTGATCGTTGCTCATCCAGCTGCCTTTTTCCTGATTGCAGGCTATTCGGAATCACTTTTTCTCATGGCTTTGCTCGGCTTCATTTATTGGAGCAGCGCCGAGGGCCTTGCGGCAAAGATTTGGGGAGGCCTGCATGGCATCGTGATGTCCGCTACCCGGATCGTCGGAATCGTATGTGCGGCCTTTCCATTGGTATGCGCGATCTCTGCCACGGGATGGCGCGGTTTACGTCAACCGCGGGAATGGTTTCGCCAGCACGTCTCTGCAATTGCTTTGATGTTTGTCGCAACTTTA
>QHOJ01000244.1 GCA_003218735.1 Verrucomicrobiota bacterium | reverse complement strand
GGAGCATATTCTTGCGTGACCAATCATTCACAGCAAGTGCCGGTTTGCCCCAAACAAAAAAGCTGCTGACGCAGCACCCATTTGAAAAAGGGTTGGTTGCGGGGGCGAGATTTGAACTCGCGACCTTCAGGTTATGAGCCTGACGAGCTACCAGGCTGCTCCACCCCGCGCGCTTAAAATACTTTCGTTACCGATCTCCGCAAATCGAAAATCCGTAAGGAAGCGGACGAATCGCGTTTGCTTTCGCCGTCGTGGTGACTTCGTTGACTTGTGAGCGGAAAAATTCTTGTCGGCACCGCCAGTTGGTCCGATCCGGGTTTTGTCCGGCACTGGTACCCGAAAAAGCTGCGCGCGTATGAGCGACTTGGTTGGTACGCGCAACATTTCGAAATGGTCGAAGTAAATTCGACGTTTTATTCGGTTCCTGATGTGCGAATGATTGAGCGCTGGTGTGCCGCCACGCCTGACGGCTTCATCTTTGATGTGAAGCTGCATCAGTTTTTTTCGTTTCACTCCACGGCGGCGAAGCTATTGCCCCCGGATTTGCAAAAACGCGCGAAAATTGATGACAAGGGTAAAGTGAAGGTCACGCCAGCGCTTGCAGAAACGATGATTGAACTCTTTTTGCATTCGACGTCGATCTTGCGCGAGTCCGGTAAACTTGGCGCCTTTCTTCTGCAGCTTTCGCCTGCATTTTCACCCCGCAGACACAAGCTGGAAGAACTGGAGCTTTTGATCGATATGCTGCGCGATTATCAATTGGCGATTGAATTCCGAAATCGCAACTGGGTAATCGGCGAGCAATTCAGAGAGACGATCGAGTTTCTTGAGCGGCATCGTGCGAGTTTTGTTAACGTCGATGCTCCTGCGGCTGAACATTTCACCGTTATGCCTTCGAATTTGGATGAGATCACAAATCCGTGTCTGGCTTATCTGCGGCTGCACGGGCGCAATGCACGTGCCTATCTCACGGGCAAAACTGTAGCTGCTCGTTTTGATTATGATTACAGCGATGATGAAATCGCTGAAGTAGCGGAGCGAAGCAAAAAACTCGCTCGCAAAACGAGTGAGTTGCATGTGATTTTCAACAACAATAATCTCGATTATGCGCCTCGCGCAGCCGCGCGGTTGCGGGTGGCACTGGACCAATTGATGTCAGTTCCTCCGCAGACACCTGAGCTGTTTTAGACTACGCTCCGGGAGTGGACGAATCACCGCAAGTGCCGGAGCCGGTTTACGAGTCGCGTTTGCCTGGGCCACTGGCGCGGAGCAAGCGCTGGCTGGCCGCGCACCACATGACGCTGATGACGATTGCGGATACGCCGCATTCTATTGCATTCGGTTCGGCCATCGGAATATTTTTTGGTTTCACCCCGCTCTACCCTCTCAAGACATTATTGTCGATCGCAGCAGCCTGGGTTTGTCGCTGCAATAAGATCGCTGCTGCCATCGCGGTTACACTGCACGACGTGGGGATTTGGGCGATGCCTGCGATTTACATTGCCGAATACCAATTGGGGTGCTGGAGCCTGCATCGTACGGCGGCGCATCGCGTCCGGTTCCGGCAATTCGGACTGCACGATTACCTGAATTGGCATGTGTTTTCGCGGGTCGTTTGGCCCACCTTTTGGCCTGCGTTTATCGGGTCGCTCTTCCTTGCCGTTCCGTCAGCAATCATCATTTATTTTTTAATGCGAATGCTGGTGAGCCGCGCGCGGGCCCCTCAGAAAATCGTCTGACTGAGTAAGCTGATGCAGGCGTAAACGTTTTTTCGCCGGCATCTGTTGCCAATCAGAGTGCGCTGATTAAGGTGCTGCGGTTCGATTCTCTTATGCGCTTTTCACACCGATTTCTGACCGTTTGTGTCGGGTTAATTGCAAGCGCAGCCGCTATCCGTTCGGCTGCCGCCGCGCAAGCTTTCATCATCGTCGATTCGCAGACGGGCTACATTCTGGAAGAGCAAGAGCCCAGGAAGAAATTACAAGTTGGGAGCTTAACAAAAATCGCGACTGCGAGTGTCGTGCTTGATTGGGCGGAACGGAAATCGGGCAATCTCAATGAGGTAATCACGATTCCGCCGGAGGCGTTTGTCGGAACGCTCGAAAACAACATTGGGTTTCAGCCGGGGGACGCGATCACATTGCGTGATCTTCTCTACGCCGCTCTCGTTCAATCAGACAACATCGCGGCCTACACGTTGGCGCACCACGTGGGCGCGCAATTAGGATCGCTCTTGCCGACTGAGGTTGCCTCGAAAATGACGCCGGTCGACGCGTTCGTTACCCAAATGAATGCGCTAGCCAAGCAGCTAAAGATGGAGCGCACGCGATTCGTCAACCCACATGGCATTGACAATAATGTTCGGCCGATGCCGTTTTCGACTGCGGAAGACATGGCGCGTCTGACGCGTTACGCCATGAACAAAGCAAGCTTTCGTTTTCATGTGTCGCAAAAGGAACGTCAAATCTCATTCGATCGGGGTGGGCATCGATTCAATTACGTGCTTCGTAATACCAACGAGCTTCTCGGGAGAAATGGCATCGATGGAGTTAAAACTGGCCGCACAACTCGAGCAGGCGACTGTTTAGAGGCAAGGCGATAACCGTTTATCCGCGTCATTTGATCGTGGTGCTGCTCGGTAGCACGAATCGATTCGGTGAAGGCGATGGACTTGTCGCACGCGGCTGGCAGCTCTTTGATCAATGGGCCGCCAGCGGGCGTTTGGCCGATCCAAGGAAAGTGCTTTAGTTGGCGTTACAAAAATGAAACCGCGGATTGGTGTGCTGACCAGCGGTGGTGATTGCCCGGGACTGAATGCAGTCTTGCGCGGCGTTGTCCTTGCAGCGGAGAAACTCGGTTGGGAGGTGATCGGTTTTCGGGATGGTTTCGAAGGGCTTCTACGGCCGGGGGATCATGTGGTTCTTGATCGCAACAGCACCGAAGGAATCATGGCGCTTGGAGGCACCATCATCGGCACGACTAATCGCGGCCATTTCGTGGCCAAGGTGGGCGCGGGCGATCGAACGATCATTCCAGCAGAGGTCATCACACAAGCTCGTGAGATCTTGAACAAACTTGGCATCAAATCATTGATTATTGTCGGCGGAGATGGCTCGATGGCCACGGCCCTTCAGTTACAGGAAGCCGGCATCGATTGCATCGGCGTTCCAAAGACGATTGATAATGATCTGGAAGCCACAGCCATGACATTTGGATTTGATTCCGCGGTCGCGGCGGTGGTGGATGCGCTCGATCGATTGCACACCACCGCGACAAGTCACAAACGGGTCATGGTAGTGGAAGTGATGGGCCGCCACGCCGGTTGGATCGCGTTGCACGGCGGGATCGCCGGTGGCGCGGATATTATTTTGATTCCAGAGATCCCCTTTGACTACGATAAGATCACGGCCACGATCAAGGCGCGGGATGCCACCGGAAATCTCGGCTCGCTTGTCGTAGTGGCAGAAGGCGCAAAGCCCAGGGATGGTCAGCAAGTCATGCGCGAAAGTAAAGACGGCGAATTTCGCCTGGGAGGCATCGGCGACATCGTGGCCACAGAGATCGCAAAACGGACTGGCAAGGAGACACGCTCTTGCGTGCTCGGTCATTTGCAGCGTGGCGGCGCGCCGACCACCCTCGATAGAATCCTCGCGACGCGCTTTGGTGTTAAAGCCGTGCAATTAGCCAACGAAGAACACTTCGGATCGATGGTGAGCTATCAAAATTATCAAGTACGCCACGTTCCAATTGCCGAGGCGGTCAATCGGCTACGGCTCGTTCCCCCCAACGGCGAGATGGTGCAAACCGCTCGTGACGTCGAAATCTCCTTCGGCGACTAGAGCGCGCGCGACGCGTACGCTCCCATTTGCCGATTTTGTTTCTGACATTTCTGTTTGAAGGGCGGTTCAGAAGGCGAAAGAGAAAGCTTGCCGTTGGTGACCTTTGATTTCGAATCCGCAGAAAGCGTTGGCTGTTTGCCTTTCTGGAGATCTTTTCGTTGAGTTTGTACGCGATGAGTCAGACAAATGAAAAAGTTGTTGATGCATTGTTTCGCGACTTTGACCGGGCAAACTCGCCCGGCGCCGCTGTCATCGTGATCAAGGAGGGTAAACCTCTCTTCGCCAAAG
>QHOJ01000243.1 GCA_003218735.1 Verrucomicrobiota bacterium | reverse complement strand
AGTCGTCCGCGATACATGGCCGCGTGCGCTTCCGCATACTCAGTGACCGGATCGCCAGCGTCATTTCCCTGAATGATTTTTACGAGTGCCTGGGCCGCCAATTCACCTGATCGCAAAGCGTAATAAATTCCTTCGCCGGTAAACGGTTCAACGACGCGGGCCGCGTCGCCGACCAGAAACAATTTTCCGCGTGCCGGCGCCAAGGCAGCGCGAGTGAGCGGGGTAATGGTCCGCCATTGATGATTCCGTTGAAGAGAGAACTGTTTCTCGGCCCAACGGCGGAGCGCGGGCATATTGGAAGGTTTGCTCACAAGGCACAGATTCAATTCCTCGCGATTTACCGGCGCCTGACCAGAATAGCCTTCGGGCAGAAATTGAAGGACAACCCGATTACCAAAATCCGCCGGCAGCGGGATGTGTGCCTGCAGCGCAACCCGTTCCCGCGAAAGTCGCGGAAGCAAATTACAAAGACGCGCCACCGTCGAGTTGCGGCCATCCGCGCCAACCAATGCCCGCGCGACAAAACTCTTTCCGCCCGCGGTTTCAATTCTCCAACCGTGACTATTCGTCAATGCAGTGACCGTCGTCGCTTCGCAAACGTCCACGTCGAGCTCGCGTGCTCGCGACAACAAAAGCGCATCAAACAAGCTGCGCTTGATCGCGATCTCGCTCTCTTCACCCGAAGGAAGATCAACAACAATTTTCCGTCCTCCGATCGCAATAAATTCGACCGTATCAAGAATTCCGTGCGGCAATTCGCGGACACGCTCCGCAATCCCAAGCCGCCGCAATACCGGCCAGCACTCTGGATTCAAACAATCGCCGCAAACTTTTTCACGAGGAAATTGTTCCCGCTCAAGAACGAGCGTTCGCAATCCAGCACCAGCACAAAACGCCGCGCAGCTCGATCCAGCCGGCCCTCCGCCGACGATAACAACGTCAAATGCTTCCATGGTTGTTAAGTGCAATCTGTCATTCCGAGCGAAGTCGAGGAATCTCTTATTGTTAATTTGGCCGAACCAGCGAGAGATGTCTCGACTCCGCTCGACATGACAGAATTTTTGGAGCGTCTTTAAGATCGCTGGCGCGCGATCTAAAAGCAGCGGAGAATGCTTTTGATGGGCTGGTCTCTCCCAATTTTTCGCATTGCCGGAATTCAATTACGGATTCACGTCACCTTTTTGCTGCTGATTGGCTGGCTCGCTTTCGGGTATTATTCGGCGGGTGGCTCGGCGGTAGCGGCGGCCCGCGTACTTTTTGTTCTGCTGCTTTTCGCTTGCGTCGTTTTGCACGAATTTGGGCACGCGCTTGCGGCGAAAGCATTTGGGATAAACACCCCCGACATCACGTTGCTTCCAATTGGAGGCGTCGCGCGGCTGGAGCGAATGCCGGAGAAGCCAGTGCAAGAATTGGTGATCGCTCTGGCTGGTCCACTGGTCAACGTAGTTATCGCGCTCGGCTTGTTTGTGGCAGGCGGGTCGCAGGCGCTTCTTAATCCGTCCACAGTGGAAGGGGGCGGCTTGGTTGCGCAGTTGCTCACGATCAACATCTTGCTGGTCCTTTTTAACTTGCTGCCCGCATTTCCAATGGATGGCGGCCGGGTTTTGCGCGCGCTTCTCGCAACCCGACTCAGCTACGCGCGCGCCACCCAGGTCGCGGCCAGCATCGGCCAGGGGTTTGCCTTCGTCTTCGGATTCATCGGGCTGATTTGGAATCCATTCCTGATCTTTATTGCACTTTTCGTTTACATCGGCGCGTCGCAGGAAGCGGCGCTCGCGCAGATGAAGGATGTCTCGCGCCGGTTTCCGGTCTCGAGCGCAATGGTGCGCGAATTTCACACGCTTCCGGAAAACGCAACGCTCCAGGAAGCGGTGGACGCTCTCCTTGCCACTTCGCAGCACGATTTTCCAGTAGTTAATGAAACAGGGAAGGTGGCCGGTGTGCTTACGCGACACGATCTGATTGCGGCTCTGCGCAAAGACGATCCGCGGCTTCGGGTCGGCGACGTGATGCGGCGCGATATTCCCACCGTTACAACTGGCACGCGTTTTGAAGAAGCATTCCGGATCATGCAGGAATGCAACTGTCCTGCGGTCCCGGTGCTCGACAGCATGAAGCGACTGGTCGGTCTGCTCACGCCGGAAAACGTGAGCGAGCTGATGATGGTGCAATCGGCGCTGCCGCGGCATCGCGTTTCATAAAACGCCCTGTAGCCGCGCCCACAGGCGGGCAGCTACAAGGTTTCACTTGCGCGGTTTTCGCCTAAATTCGCGCAGGAATGCCGCCGTTAGCAAAAGAGAAACCGGATTTGCAAAAGAAAGTGCACGAAGTGCCGCATAAACCCGGTGTCTACTTGATGCGTGATCGGTTTAATCGGGTGATTTACGTCGGCAAAGCGCGCGACCTGCGCAAACGTGTCAGCTCTTATTTTCTGCCATCGAAAGTGGCCCAGGCGGATTTGAAGACGCGCGCCATGCTCGATGCGGTTTGGGATTTTGAGACCCACACTGTGCGCAGCGACGCGGAATCGCTCTTGCTCGAAGGCAAACTGATCAAGGAATACCGGCCGCGTTACAATGTTTCGTTCCGTGACG
>QHOJ01000242.1 GCA_003218735.1 Verrucomicrobiota bacterium | reverse complement strand
TGATTCCAAATCTGGTGAACACTGTTTCCGGCGCAGCCAATTTTGAAAAATCGACGCTCGTGGAAGTGACGAACGCGCGGGCCAGCGTCGGTCGCGTGCAACTTGACCCGAACAAAGCGCCGACCGATTCGGCGCAGATCCAGCAGTTTCAGGCCGCCCAAGGGCAATTGAGCAACGCACTCTCGCGTCTGCTGGTGGTGGTTGAGCGCTATCCGGAACTGCGGGCCAACCAGAATTTTGTTGGTTTACAAGCGCAACTGGAAGGGACCGAGAATCGGATTTCAGTCGAACGCGGGAACTTTAATACCGCGGTGCAAAATTATAATACCACGGTGCGCAGTTTCCCGACAAATTTGATCGCGGGAATGTTTGGCTTTGCGTCGCGGCCATTTTTTACGGCAGAACCGGGCGCGGAGAGACCGCCGGCGGTGAATTTCAATTTCGGTTCTCCCGCGCCGTCCGCCGCGCCGACCGGCACGCCCTAAGGTGATTGCCGATCTTGCTGTAGTGGCGGGCGTGTCGCCCGCAATCCCGCAGCCGATACGGCTGCGACTACAGGGGCGGTGCCGAAAACAAATTGCGTTAGGGATCGCGGCATTCGTTGCGTCGGTCGCAATTCATTTGGACGCAGCCGAATTCATTCCGCCGAAGCCACCTGCTTATTTTAACGACTACGCCAATGTCGTTTCAAAGGAAGCTGCCCGCCGCTTTAACGAACAGCTTGCCCAGTTCGAGCGCGAGACATCGGATCAGATTGTCGTCGCCGTGTTTCCGAAAATGCAAAGCGATTCATCGGTGGACGATTACACACAGCGTGTCGCTCAATCCTGGGGCGTCGGCCAAAAAGATAAACGAAACGGCGCCGTGCTGTTCGTCTTCGTTGAGGATCGCAAGATGTTTATTCAGGTCGGCTACGGCCTCGAAGGTGCGCTGCCGGACATTACGGCTTTCGACATCACCGAGTACCATATCAAGCCACAGTTCCGTAGTGGCGATTATCAAGGGGGGCTCGCCACCGGTATTGATTTGATCTGCAAAGCAATCCGGGGCGAGTACAAAGGATCGGGAAAACCGGTTGCGGAGAAACGGGGTAAAGCGGGCCCTCCTAGCTTCTTGTTCTTCATTGTCTTTGTCATTGTGTTGGCCTTGGTTTCAAAAATCATCCGCCGATTCGGTGGTTACGGCTACTCATCGCGCGGAGGCGGTCCGATATTTTTCCCGATGGGTGGTGGCGGGGGCGGCTGGTCGTCCGGTGGCGGTGGATCCAGCGGATTCAGCGGCGGAGGCGGCAGTTTTGGTGGAGGCGGAGCAGGTTCGAGCTGGTAACCAAATGCGAACGAAAGAATTTCTGAGCAAGCTCGAACACGATCGGATCGTAGACGCGATCCGCGAAGCCGAATCAAAAACATCCGGTCAAATCCGCGTTTATATTCAGCGCGGCAAATTACACCTCG
>QHOJ01000241.1 GCA_003218735.1 Verrucomicrobiota bacterium | reverse complement strand
ATATAGGTAAAAAGCTAGACTGACATGAAAGGCGACGGCTTGAATTGTGCGCGGTTTAATGCAGACTTCCGGCCATCTCCCCGACCGCTGATTCCAAAGATTATGCCTACCTACGACTATTCCTGTCAAAAGTGTGAACGGAATTTTGAGGTGTTTCAGTCGATGCGCGATGAGCCATTTCGCGAGTGCCCAAAGAACCTTTGCCGGCTGCCGAAATGGGGACACGGAAAAGTGAAGCGCCTGCTCGGCACCGGGGCCGGTCTCATCTTTAAGGGCTCCGGCTTTTACATCACAGATTATCGAAGTGACTCATACAAAGAGGCCGCCAAAAAAGAAGCGCCCTCCACTCCGGCTGCAGCGGAAAAATCAACTGCATCCAAAGAAACTGCTGGTGCTGCGCCGGCGACACCGACAAAAACGTCTGAGAAAAAGCCGGGAAAAGAACCCTAGTGGTAATCCCAACCTAAAATAAGGATAACCGGCGGCCCGCCCCTTTTGCCCTGCGAGTCCGCCGGTCAACCAACCGAAAGATCGACAATCGGATTCGCAAATTAGCGCATACTCAATTCACCATGCGAACGTTCGTAAGCGCGAATGGCGCGCCGGGTCTGTGGTCCCATGATTCCATCAATGGCGCCGCTGTAGTAGCCAGCCCGCGCGAGGCGCCTCTGCAGCTGCGCGACCCGCGATCGATCGCCATAGCCGTATCCTTGCCCGCCGTAGCCGTACCCTTGATCGCCGTAGCCGTACCCGTATCCGTAAGCGGACCCGCCGTAATAATCATACCCGTAGGGGTAGCCGTAACCATAGCCATAACCGTACGGATAGCCGTAACCGTAATATCCGTACGGATATCCCAACCCCCAACCCCAGTACGGAAAGCCGAAGCTGCCGATGAAGATTGCTTCGTTATTATTATTATAGTGATGGCGCCAATTGCCGTTCCAATTGCCTCCGCCCCAGCGCTGCCCACTCCAATTGCCGCCGTTCCAATTGCGGCCGCTCCACGTGCTGCCCCCCCAATGCTGGCCACTCCATGTGCCCATCCCGCTGCGAGTAAACGTCTGCCCGCCACCGTGGCCGCGGCGATCAGCGTTTACTGTGGAAGCTGTCAGTGCCACTGCTGCGAAGCAACTTAAGAAAAGTACGAGTTTCGTGTTCATAGATTATTTGGGT
>QHOJ01000240.1 GCA_003218735.1 Verrucomicrobiota bacterium | reverse complement strand
GTCGCGTTGCCAATCTTTCCCTGCAACCCGGCGTGCGCGCGACCCAGTTCGCGACAATGCCCGTGATGAGCTTCATCCAGGAGGACGATCCGTGGCTGCTGGCATTCTACCGGCAAAACGAACTGCGCTATGTCGAACCCGGCGACGAAGCGGAAATTTTTATGAAGGTGTATCCGGGCCGCATCATCAAGTGCAAGGTCGATTCCATCCTTTGGGCGACGGCGCAAGGCCAGCTTCCAATCAACGGCAACCTGCCCAACACCGCGCCCATATCGGCACCCGAACAGCGCATCGCAGTGCGACTCCTCACAGAGGGGAAGGATAAAGACGTCTTCCTTGCTGCTGGCGCTCGCGGTCAGGGAGCGATCTACACGAACGATATTACGGCGATCCAGATCCTCCGTCGCGTCATCGTCCGCATCACGGCAAAATTCGACTGGTTCGTCATCAAACATCTCTCCGCTCTGTTCGGCCACCACTAAAATTGAAATGATGAACGCTCGGCGCTGTATCCTGCTTCTTGCTATCGCCAGCAGCCTCGTGCTCGCCGGATGCGCGATTCACCAGCCTCCGTTCGGCGCGGACATCATGCCTGAGTCCGCTCGCGCAAAGATCCCGGGAAGCTGGGCGGGCCCGCATCGCAGCGGCGAAGTAGTGCCAGGCTGGATCCGCAACTTTGGCGATCCGGAGCTGAACGCGCTGGTTGCCGATGCCGTCGAACGGAATCCGGATCTGAAGGCTGCGGCCGCGCGCGTGGAAGCATCGCGCGCTGCTGTGCGCGTTGCTGCATCATCACTTTACCCGCGGATCGCGATGAAGGGATTGGGAGAGCGTCAGGGACAGCAACTTAGCGGCGATCTCGGTCGCAACATTAATCCGCCGTCCTTCGGGGGTCCGGGAACGGAGGACAGTGGCGGGTCCGGACTCGACACCAGCATGGATTCATCGTCACAACGTTGGGTGTATGGGCTTGCAGCCGGTGCCGCATGGGAGGCCGATGTGTGGGGACGCATCCGCTCGAAAAAAGCTGCCGCTAGGGCTGAAAGCTACGCGCTGGAAGCCGACTACGAATTTGCGCGTCAATCACTCGCCGCTGCGGTGGCGCGCGCGTACTTCACTACGATCGAAGCCGCGCAACAGGAAGCGAACGCTCAGGAGACTCTGGATATCTACCAGGAGTACTCAAAGCTCACGGACGTGCGCAAACAGCAGGGTTTTGCGAGTGACTTCGACGTGTCGCAAATTACATCACGCAACGCCGCCGCCGAGGATGCGCTCTACGCCGCACAGGCCGCGCGGGCGCAGACAATCCGCGCGATTGAGGTCGTCACCAGTCGCTATCCTGCCGGCAAATTTGATGTGCGACGTTCTTTCCCCGGCCAGCCGAGAAGTGTCCCCGTCGGTCTGCCCGCGCAAATCCTCGAACGCCGTCCGGACCTCATCGCCAGCGAGCGCCGTTTCGCCGCCGCTTTTCACAGGGTAAACGAGGCACGTACCGCGCGGCTGCCGCGATTTGTGCTCAGCGCCACAAGTGGACTCGGAACCGCGGACCTCGACGGGGTCGGCGCGCTCGATGCCCTCGTCTGGAGTTTCGCCGGTGGGGTCACGCAACCGATTTTCTTTGGCGGTGAACTCAAGGCTGCGCAGGATCTTCGCACCGCCGAGCAAAAAGCCGCGGCCGCGGCTTACGTGGGCCACGCGTTGCGCGCGTTCCAGGAAGTGGAGGATGCACTCGCCGGTGATTACTATCTGCGCAAACGCGAAGGAGCGCTTGGCACCGTAGTTTCCAGTAGTGCTGAATCGGTGAGGTTCAGCAGGCAACAGCTCGAACAGGGCCAGATCGACATGTTCACCGTCTTGCGTCTTGCCGGCGAAAATCTCGCCGCGAAAGTCCAATATACGCAAATCCGCGCCTCCCGTCTCCGCGAACGCGTAAACCTGTACCTGTCTCTCGGCGGTGATTTCGAGGGAACTGGCGCCCCAAAATGAGCTCGCCAGTTCTCGACGCAAGCTGGCTGAAAGGAAAACCGAAGGGCGACGTTTTCGCTCACGATTGAGGAGGGCTTCGCGATGACTAGTGCGCCAAAACAACAATAGGCGAGAGAAGTAATATTCAGCCGGATTGCGCCTGGATAGAACGTCAGAAGGGTGGCAATCCTTTGGAAGCCGCCCGGGCGTGGGCGGTGGGATATAAAGAACGCCGTCGTAAGAAGAAGAAATAACTTTAGTGTACTCAATCACGCGAACCAACGGCGGTATCGTTCATCTCGTAGAACCAAAACATCGACCACCATGATAAAACAAAAACTGATCAAACAGTTCATCGTCGCCCCTGGCTCCAAGGTTGACCTGAAGAAATTCAGCAGCGACTGGACCGGCACGAAAGAAGCGAAGAAGCTCGGCAAGGACAAGGTCAAGCAGCGCTCGCTAAAGATCCTGGAGAAGAACCGCGGAGAGCTCGCCCAGGTCCAGGAACTCATTTACGCCAGCAA
>QHOJ01000058.1 GCA_003218735.1 Verrucomicrobiota bacterium | reverse complement strand
TTGTTTTAAAACTATCACGCGATTCCTGCCCCATTTAAGCGCAATTTCAATTGAATCAGTCAGGCGCACGCGAAGTCCATCGCGCACGACCAACCGATCCACGACCGCCTCAATCGTGTGTCGCTTGTTTTTCTTAAGCCGAATCGGTTCCGGGCGGTCGAACTCGCTGATTTGGCCGTCAATCCGAACGCGAATGAATCCTTCGCGCTTCGTCTTTTCGATCACATCCCGGAATTCGCCGGCTTGGTTTTCGATCAAAGGAGCGAGCACGACTATTCTAGTCCCGGGTTCATAAGACAGAATTTGATCGACAATGTGTTGTGGGGTTTGCCGGCTAAGCGGCCGTCCCGTGAGCGGATCGTGCGGCTGACCGACTGCTGAAAAGAGGACGCGTAAATAATCGTAAATTTCAGTCGCGGTTGCGATGGTCGATCTCGGATTGCCACCAGCACTGCGCTGCTCAATGGCAATAGCCGGTGAAAGGCCCTCGATAAAGTCCACGTCCGGTTTTTCCATTTGATCGAGGAATTGTCGCGCGTAAGCAGAGAGACTCTCGACGTAACGTCTCTGTCCTTCGGCATAAAGCGTGTCAAAGGCGAGCGATGATTTTCCCGAGCCGCTCAAGCCGGTAACGACGACCAACTTTTCACGTGGTATCTCCACGTGAAGGTTCTTTAGGTTGTGCTGGCGTGCACCACTGATTTTGATAACTTGCGCAGGCATTCTGACCAGAAATGTCGAACCTTCCAGCCAAGCACAATCGCTCTTTTTCTCCAGCGAAATTCGCTAACGAGTAAGGCCAATCGCCACGGCAAAGTTCCACACAGCTTGTTGAAAAAGTGAAAATTTCAATCGTTATCTCCCTCTAGCAACGAGAAGGATACAATCGAAAAATTGAGGAGGCAGTTCGCTCTGCCTTCATTCGCCCTATCAAAGAGTTTTCGAGATCTCGCGCGGAGACAGGCGCGCTTGGAACAAGAAAGCCCGGCGTTAACGAAGGCCTGGCTGGCGGATCGGTATAGTTTGGGCGATAAAGCTGCTGCGAATGGAAGCGGCAACCGGCAAAACAATTCTAATCGTCGAGGACGAACACGACGTTCTCGATCTTCTCGCGCTCAATTTACGCAAAGCCGGTTTCACCATTACAACGGCGACGGATGGGGCGGTTGGATTGCGCAGAGCGCGCACCGAAAACCCGGCGTTCATTATTCTCGATCTGATGCTGCCGAAAATGCCCGGGCTGGAGATCTGCAAGATTTTGAAAAGCGATCCTGCGACCCGCCATATTCCGATCTTGATGCTGACAGCAAAAGCGGAAGAGATCGATCGAATCGTCGGTCTGGAATTTGGCGCCGATGACTACGTGACCAAACCCTTCAGCCCGCGCGAAGTGGTTTTGCGGATTCGGGCGATCCTGCGTCGAAGCGAGCGAAAACCAGATGAGGAGCATCTCAGTGCCGGGCCAATCGTGATCGATCCGGCGCGTCACGAAGTTTCCGTGGATGGCAAACGCGTCAATCTGACCAGTCTTGAATTCAAACTTTTGCGCACACTGATGCAGCGGCGCGGTCGCGTGCAGGAGCGGGACCGTTTGCTCAACGAGGTTTGGGGATACGAAAGCATCATCGACACGCGAACCGTCGATACCCATGTGCGGCGGCTGCGCAAGAAACTCGGCAAAGCCGCCAACATGATCGAAAGTGTGCGCGGTTTCGGTTATCGGGTACGGGAAAACTAAGAAAATGGATCGCACCGTGGCGACACATAGATCAACTCGTTAGGCAAATAGCTAAAGGTGAACAGCCGCGCACTTTTCTTGTCGATGGTGGCGCACAAGTTAGGCGCGTCGGGCTGGCGCTGGAAAATGTTTTCCGGCGTCAAGAGCAACTCGATCAGCAGATCGCAGGACGCGAATCCGGGATACAAGCAATTCTTGGAACGATGCAGGATGGTCTGCTGGTGGTTGACATGGGCCGCCACATCACGCTGATGAATCGAACTTTTGAAAATCTTTTCGAACTGCGAGCTGCGGCGGTAGGCGCTCCATTGCTTGAGACCGTCCGCCACGCAACACTGGATCGCCTGATCGCCGAAACGCTGCGCACTGGCGAGCTGATTCGAGGCGAGCTGATGCTAACAGACTCGAAAACGGACACAGAGCGCCATGTGGAGGTGAGCGCTGTTCCAATGAAGGACGATGCCGATCTAACAACCGGCGCAGTGGTTCTCTTTCATGATATTACGCAAATGAGACGCACTGATCAAATCCGGAGTGATTTCGTCGCAAATGTGTCGCACGAGCTGCGTACGCCATTGTCCATCCTGCGCGGTTACATCGAGACCCTGCTCGATAACCCGAAGACTCCCCGCGAAGAGCTGGCGCGCATTCTCCAAATCATGGAGCGGCATTCCAAACGCCTCGGTCTTTTAGTGGATGATTTACTGAGTCTTGCTCAATTGGAATCCTCAAGCGCCAACCTCGAAATCGGCGAGGTGCACCTGCGAGAATTGTTCGATAACGTCATCCGCGATTGGAAACAAGGACTCGCCAAGAAAAACTTGACTGTAATTGTCGATCTTGCGCCGGATATGCCGCCGATCCGCGCCGATGAAACGCGGCTGCAGGAGGTTCTCTACAACTTGCTGGAAAACGCGGTGAAATACTCACCGGAGAATGGCGAGATTCGTCTGCAAGCTGCGCGGCGCGGTTCCGAAATCGTCGTCAGCGTGAGTGATAATGGGATCGGGATCAGCAAAGGTGACTTACCACGTATCTTCGAACGCTTTTACCGCGCCGATAAAGCCCGCGGACGCGAACTCGGCGGGACCGGTCTTGGACTGGCAATCGTCAAACACATTGTCCAGCTGCATGGGGGCCGCGCGGAAGCCGAGAGCGAGCCCGGACAGGGAACAACCGTTCGCGTCTTTCTGTCCATGAATATGCCGCGTGATAGCGGGACGGGCCCGGTCCCCTCCAATTAATGGGACGACACCGAGGTCGTCCCTCCAAGATTCATTGGGTTCGCAGCTGTCACACAAAAGTAACACTAAACTTTTTGACGGTTCCGAGCGCGCTGGGGCAGGCTCGGAACACATATGAAATCTCTCCGATCTGCCCGCAAAATTTTCACTGCCGTGCTGTTAGCCGGAATCAGTGCGACCGCCTCGGCGCAGATGATGATCAACGGCGCAGGCGCAACATTTCCGTATCCGATCTACTCGAAGTGGTTCGATGAATACGCGAAGGTTGATCCTTCTGTTCGATTCAACTATCAATCGATCGGATCCGGTGGAGGACAAAAACAAATCCTCGCGCAGACGGTCGATTTCGGCGCGTCGGATGGTCCGATGAGCGACGACAACCTGGCGAAGGCACCGGGCAAACTCTTGCACATTCCAACGGTCGCCGGGGCGGACGTGGTTGCTTACAATCTGCCAGGAAATCCCGCATTAAAGTTCGATGCCGAAACAGTCGCGGGAATTTTTCTCGGCCAAATCAAAAAGTGGAATGACCCGAAGATCACGACACTAAATCCCGGAATCACGTTAGCTGATCAGGACATCGTGGTCGTACATCGTTCCGATGGCAGTGGGACGACTTACATCTGGACCGATTACCTGAGCAAGATCAGCCCGGAATGGAAAGCAAAGGTGGGTACGAACACATCTGTAAACTGGCCGACTGGCATCGGCGGCAAGGGTAACGAGGGGGTTGCTGGTCAAATCAAGCAAACCCCGGGCGCGCTCGGCTACGTCGAGCTGATTTACGCAGTTCAAAACAAGATGCCGTATGCCGGGGTAAAAAATTCGGCGGGTAATTTTATGAAGCCATCAATCGAGTCGATCACAGCGGCGCTGGCCACGGCCGATATTCCCGATGATTTTCGTTTCTCTATCACAAATGCGCCAGGAGCGGATGCTTATCCCATTGCAGGCGCGACCTGGTTGCTCGTTTATCAGCAACAGAAGGATGCGGCCAAAGGAAAGAAGCTGGTTGAATTTTTGAAATGGGCCGCCAAAGACGGCGAGAAGATGGCCAAAGATCTCCAATACGCGCCTATGCCGGACAATCTTCAGCAACGTGTCCTCAAGCGGATCGATGAAATTAAAATATGACCTGAGGCCGAATGGACGCCACGACTGGTCCAGCAATCGCGGCAGTTGAGCTGCAGTCGGCTCGGCGCGCAATGGCGCCGCCTTCACGCTTTGGGGACAAAGCATTCGAGTGGCTCACGCTGCTAATGGCGCTGGGGCTTGTCGTGCTCGTGATCCTTCTTGGCTGGGAATTGTGGCGCGGATCTTCACTCGCGGTCCGAAAATTTGGTTTTCATTTCCTCACGACATCGACTTGGGATCCTGTTGCAGAACAATTCGGCGCGCTGCCGTTCATCTATGGAACGCTGGTTTCTTCGCTGGTCGCCTTACTCATTGCCGTGCCATTGAGCATCGCAACGGCGGCGTATCTGACAGAACTTGCGCCGCTCTGGATTCGGCAACCGCTCGTTTCTCTGATCGAAATGCTGGCGGCGATTCCGAGCGTGATCCTCGGATTGTGGGGCATCTTCGTGATGATTCCATGGCTGCGGGATTATCCGTTTCCGTTGCTGAAACGCCTCTTCGGTTGGACACCGTTTTTCACCGGCCCTATCTACGGCCCGAGCATGCTGGCTGGCGGCATCATTATCGCGATTATGATTCTGCCGATCGTCACTTCGATCTCCCGTGAGATCCTGCGCAGTGTCCCGAATTTGCAGCGTGAAGCCGCCTACGCACTGGGTGCCACACGCTGGGAAGCAACGCGTATCGCCGTGCTCAGCTACGCAAAGAACGGCTTGTTCGGCGCGGTCATTCTTGGTCTCGGACGAGCGCTCGGCGAAACGATGGCGGTAACAATGGTGATTGGGAACACACCGCAATGAATTCACAGAGGCGACCACGGATATGTATCTCCAGGCGTTGTTCGAGATTGGGCTGGTGCTTTTCGGAATAACGATTCTGTCCAATTTGCTCGCCCAGCTTCTTCTGCACACAATGAGCACGACGTTTACAACACGCGCCGTGCAGTAGCAATGCACTCCAAACGAGCAGACAATCACACCTGGCGCACGATCAAAAGCGGGCTGGCATCGACCGTCGCATTCATTTCTGCACTTCTCGTGATCGCGCCATTGGGCCTGGTGTTCTTTCATCTTCTCGTCAACGGCGCCAGTTCGGTGAATTGGGATTTCTTCACGAAATTGCCCACACCAGTCGGTACGCCGGGTGGCGGAATGGTGAATGCGATCGTCGGCTCGCTCGAGTTGCTCGCGTTCGCATCGATCATTGGAATTCCCATTGGCGTTTTGGGCGGCGTTTACTTGGGCGAGTACGGTTCGGCGCGGGTGAATTCGGTGTTGCGGTTTATCGCCGACGTCCTTAACGGTGTGCCATCGATCACCTGGGGCGTGGTGGTTTACGGACTCGTCGTATTGCGTTTTAAAGGCTTCTCGGCTTATGCCGGCGGCCTCGCACTTGGGCTGATCATGATTCCGCTGATCATCCGCACAACCGAAGAAGTTGTTTTGCTGGTGCCAAATGGGTATCGCGAAGCCGCGCTGGCCCTCGGCGTCAGCCGTTGGAAGACGATCGTCCACATCGTGATAAAGACCGCGTCAAAGGGAATCATCACCGGGATTCTGCTGGCGTTGGCGCGCGTCGGCGGCGAAACGGCGCCGCTCCTCTTCACGGCTTTTGGGAACCGCTTTTGGAATCACAGCCTGAGCCAGCCGATCGCCGCATTACCATTGCAGATTTTTACTTACGCAATTTCGCCATACGACGATTGGCACCGCCAGGCTTGGGCTGGCGCGCTCGTGCTCGTCACTGGGATTTTTTGCGTTAACGTGCTGGTAAGAATTCTCACTCGCGGGCGAACCGCATCGATCGTCTAGCATTTTTTTCGGAATGGTTAATTTACTTATGGCAACTCCGGATCCAACTGTTGTCGAGCGCGTCGAGCGCGCGGCCGAACCGGCCCCGACTCCCGAACCGGCGCCAGCGTCCACCTTTCAAGTCAAGAATCTTTCGGTCTGGTACGGCGACAAACGCGCGATCGATGATGTGACGCTCGACGTCGCATCCAACGCCGTCACAGCGATTATTGGACCAAGCGGTTGCGGCAAATCCACCTTTCTCCGCTGCCTCAATCGTATGCACGAGCTCGTCCCGAAGACGCGTGTCGAAGGCACGGTCTTCCTCCAAGGCGAGGATCTTTATTCCAGCGACGTCGATCCGGCCATCGTTCGCCGCCGCGTCGGCATGGTTTTTCAAAAATCCAATCCGTTCCCGACGATGTCGATTGGCGAAAACGTGGTCATCGGCTTGCGATTGAACGGAGTGCGGAGCCAGAAATTTCTCAATGAACGTTTGGAGAAATCGCTCCGCATGGCCGCGCTTTGGGATGAGGTGAAAGATGATTTGCACAAAGCGGGTACAAGCCTTTCTGGCGGCCAACAGCAGAGGCTTTGCATTGCACGCGCGCTCGCGGTGGAACCGGAAGTGCTTCTCATGGACGAGCCGTGCTCGGCGCTCGATCCCATCGCGACGGCCAAGATCGAAGAACTGATCTACGAGCTCAAAGCCCATTACACGATCGTGACAGTGACGCATAATATGCAACAAGCCGGCCGCATCTCCGATTACACTGCATTCTTCTATCTTGGGCGCCTGATCGAATTTGGGCCGACTACGAAAATTTTCACAAATCCAAACGAACGGCAGACGGAGGATTATATTACGGGCCGATTTGGCTGATGGAGAACGAATGACTCCGCACAGACATATTTTGGGCACTTTCGACGAAGCGCTCGCTTCGCTGCGTAACAACGTGCTCATGATGGCCGGCCTGACGGAGCGCAGTTTGGAGCGGGCGATGAAGGGCTTGTTCGAGCGCAATGACGATCTTTGCGCAAATGCAATCGCCGACGACGAAGAGATCGACCAGCTCGAGAAGCAGATTGACAAGGACGGAGTGGATATTCTGCTGCGTTTTCAACCGGTTGCGTCAGACCTGCGGCGGGTCGTATCGGCCATGAAACTTTCATCCAATCTGGAACGCATGGCCGATCAGGCAACGACGATCGCGCGACGCGCGCGGAAGTTAAATCAACATCCGCAATTACCTGAAGTCGAATTGATCCGGCCGATGTATGAGCATGCAATGTCGATGTTTAAGGACAGCGTGGATGCATTCGTGCGCGAGGACGTCGATCTTGCACGAGCGGTCGTTCCGCGGGATCAAACGCTGGATGATTTAAACCGCGCGGCCAGCCGGACACTAATCGAGCGAATGGCGCAGGATCCAGACCAATTGCGAGGCTACTTGAATCTGATTTTCGTTGGTCGCTGCCTTGAGCGGGTGGGCGATCACGCCACGAACATCGCCGAAGATGCCGTGTACGCTGCTGCCGCTGAAGATATCCGGCATCAAGGCGTGGCGGCGTCGACCTGACCAGGTGGTTACCACTTTTTCTGGCTGTTGCCTAACTTCCCAAGCAGTGATTGTTTGAATCCGCGCGCTGATTGTTTATCGGCCGCGGAATCAACAGGAACCTAAATGCCGACAGCTATTGCGAAAACCACTATTGCTGACGAACCGCCGGCGGATATCGAGATCCTTCCCAAGGAAGTTTCGACTGAAAAGCGTTTTTCAGATCCGCGCAACTTCATCAATCGCGAGCTGAGCTGGTTGGAATTCAATCGCCGCGTGCTCGAGGAAGCGCAAGATCCGACGCAGCCACTCATTGAGCGGGTCAAGTTCCTTACGATCTTCAGTTCAAACTTGGATGAGTTCTTTGAGATTCGGGTCGCTGGAATCAAGCAGCAGATCGAAAGTGAGACAAGCCATCTTGGTCCGGACGGACTTAGTCCCACCGATACTTTCAACGGCATCCAGCGCGTTGTGCGCGAATTGGTCGCGGCGCAGTATGCGCTCTGGAACGAAGAACTGCTTCCCGAGCTGGCTAAAAACGGTATCCGAATCCCCAAGATGGCCGACCTCAGCGCGAGGCGCGCCGCTTGGACGCACCGCTATTTCCAAGAGGAAGTTTTCCCCATGCTGACGCCACTGGCGGTCGATGCCAGCCATCCGTTCCCGCAGCTCTTGAATAAAAGTCACAACTTGCTTGTTCGGGCCAAGACCCAGCGCGGCGGTGAGCGGCTTCACGCGATTGTGCAGGTCCCGCGCGTGGTTCCCCGGCTCATCGCGATGCCACGCGGCAAAGGAGAGGAGCCGTGGGTGTACATTTACCTGGCTTCACTCATCAAGCAGCACATTGGCGAGTTATTTCCCGGACTCATCCTGGACGGGGTGCACGCATTCCGAGTTACGCGAAACAGCGATCTCTACATCGACGAAGAAGAGGCGGAAAATCTTTTGCGTACCATTGAGCACGAGCTGCGGCGTTCCAGTCGCGGCAACGCGGTGCGTTTGGAAGTAGAGGCTGATTGTCCGAAAGACTTCCGCGACTTGTTGCTCAAGTTCTTCAGTCTGACGGAAGCGGACGTTTATAAAGTGGACGGGCCGCTTTCAATGACTCATCTCACGCCGCTTGTCACGAATGATGCGTTCGCAAATCTGCGCGATCGCCCATTCCAACCCGCGCGTGATCCAGCGCTGCCACCGCATGTCAACATTTTCGAAGTGATGCGCCGCCAGGATCTGCTTCTCCATCATCCCTACGAAAGTTTCGATCCCGTTGTCGAACTGATCGAGGAGGCTGCCCAGGATCCGCAGGTGCTCGCGATCAAGATTACTCTTTATCGCACGAGCGGCGATTCGCCGATTGTCCAAGCGCTGATTAACGCTGCGGTAGCGGGAAAGCAAGTCACCGCGCTGGTCGAGTTACGGGCGCGATTTGATGAAGCAGCCAACATCCAATGGGCACGACAGCTTGAGGAAGCCGGCGCCCACGTAGTTTACGGCGTAGTCGGTTTAAAAACGCATTGCAAAGCGCTCCTTATCGTCAGGCGCGACGCTGATCGTCTTCGTCATTACGTCCATCTGGGCACTGGCAATTATCATCCGCGCACCGCTCGCATTTACACTGACTTTAGCCTGCTAACGTGCGAGCCGCAGTTGACCGAAGAGGTGGCGGCGGTTTTCAACACCCTGACTGGTCTGGCCGGCTATCCCGGTCTGAAAAAATTGCTCGTCGCTCCTTTCGATCTCCAGAAACGATTGATCGGCTTGATTGAGCGCGAGCGCGATCACGCGCTGGCGGGTAAACCGGCCCGCATCATCGCAAAACTCAATCATCTCGTCGATCAGGAGACTATCGAGAAACTTTACGAGGCGTCCTGCGCCGATGTGCCCATTGATTTGATCGTGCGGGGCATTTGTTCCTTGCGGCCAAAAATTCCCGGCCTCAGCGAAAACATCCGCGTCTTCAGCATTGTGGGTCGTTTTCTCGAGCACAGCCGGATTTATTATTTTGAAAACGCGGGGCAGCGAGAGGTCTATCTCTCCAGCGCCGATTGGATGCCGCGCAATTTTTTCCGGCGAGTCGAAATTGCTTTTCCAGTCGAGCAACCGGCGCTGCGTGACAGAATTATCGATGAAGTTTTACCGAAATTTCTCCACGACCGGGTGAAAGCGCGCGAACTGCAGCCGGACGGAAGCTATCGTCGTCTCAAGCCGGAAGGAAAGGAACCGCGCGAGCAAGCACAGTTGCAGTTCCGGGAACGTTCGCGTCGTCTTGAAAAAAAAAGTCGCAAGCCGAAACGCACGGCGCTTGTGAAATTGACTCCGATTAGGTCCATCGCCAACGCGGAAAAATCATGAAGAAAAAAATTCTCGTCATCGACGTCGGCGGGACACACGTCAAACTAATGATTTCGCGGACTGAAAAACAGAAGTTCGGTTCGGGTCCAAGAATGACGCCGCGGGAAATGGTAACGCAGATGAAGCCGCTCCTGACGGAATGGAACTTCGATGCCGTCTCGATTGGTTTCCCATCCCCCGTGCGAGACGGGCGTATCCTGAGTGATCCCAAACATCTCGGCAAAGGCTGGGTCGGGTTTGATTTCGAGAAAGCTCTTGGCAAACCGGTTCGCATCATCAACGACGCCGCCATGCAGGCCCTCGGCAGTTATCGGCGCGGTCGGATGCTTTTCCTCGGGTTGGGGACGGGTCTTGGTTCCGCGCTGATTTGGGAAAAAACTGTCCTCCCACTCGAGCTGGGCGATCTGCCTTATCGCAACGGCAGTATCATTGAAGATTATCTCGGCAAACCGGGCTTGGCCGACCTCGGTGAGAAAACCTGGCAGCGCGACGTCGAGCACGCGCTCGTGCAACTGAAAAAATCGTTGATCGCCGATTACGTCGTGCTGGGCGGCGGTAACGCCAAAAAATTGGACGAACTCCCGGAAGGAGTCGAGCGCGGGCATAATCGCAACGCGTTTCTGGGTGGAATCCGCCTGTGGCAAATCGACCCGCGGACGCGCCGGCCCAAATGGCAGATCCTTTAGAAAGGAAAACAGAATATTATGCAGCTCTACTTTCTCAGACATGGCGAGGCCGATTGGCCGGACTGGAAAAAATCAGACGACGAACGCCCGCTCACCAAACCCGGGAAAAAAGAAATGCACGAGGTCGGCGCGTTTCTTGCCCGGCTCAAAGTGCGTCCCGACTTGATTTTGACCAGTCCGCTGCCGCGCGCCTCGCAAACGGCCGAAATTGCCGCCGAACACCTTAAATCAAAATGCCGCGAAGATAAGCGTCTTGCGCCCGGATTTGGGCCCGCGGAACTCGAAGAATTAAGTCGAAAATATTCCGTGGAAAGTTTGATGGTTGTCGGTCACGAACCTGATTTCACCAAAACGATTTCCGCGCTGACCGGCGCGTCGCTTAAATTATCCAAGGCTGGCGTCGCGCTGGTCGATGTCGATCTTTCTTCACGAAAAGGCAGGCTCCTCTGGCTCTTCCCGCCGAAGGTGACAAAGAAATAGCGAGCGGTTTACGGCTCGCCCGCGACAGGCGCGAGCTGTCGTATAACGGTTTCAAGAGGAAATAGCCCAGCGTTAAAACGCTGGGAAAGGGACTGAGCAAAGAGCCGAGTGTGGGCGCGCCGAAGCGGATGGACGGCCCAGCGGTCCGTCCCTACCATTTATGAGATGGCCCTAGGCTACCAGAGACTTTCCGCCTTGAGCCTTAACGGTTCCAGATATGATCCGTGTTTATCCGCGTAATCCGCGGTTAAGTCATTTCAATGCCAGCAGATAAATCGCGCTCAACGCCAGCAGAAAATAGGGAACCAGGACGGCTGCCCCAGCGTAATCCTTGGCCATGCGCTGGCCGAAGAAGAGCCCAATGATCGCGATCGCAGAGATGACCGCCCCGTAGAACGCGAGGGTGGAGTCGCGCGCAAGGATTATCGCGATGCAGCCAACTGCGCTCAGCGTTCCCGCGGCAATCTCCAGGATCGTGATCATCGTCACCATTGCAGGCACAATTCCCGCCAGCGGACTCTTAGCGAAATGTCCTTTCAGCCAGTCCAGGTTGCCGCGGCGGTCAACGATTTTGTCAATGCCCGATTGAAGGAAAAGAATCGCGAGAAACGCGGAGACGAGTATTTGCAGAAGAGTTGCCGATCCTCCAAGCATGCGCAGGTTTTCCATGGAGCTATTGTAACACCGAAAGACTTACCATTGTCGATCTTCTATCGGCGCTGGAGTGCGAGTACAAAAACAGGGACGCGGTTATCCGCGTCCCTGAAATTTCTGAACTCGGCGGCGACTATTTAAGGTATGCCATAGAACACGCCCAGGCCCGTTACGTTGTCCCAGCCTGTGCCTGTGAAGAACACGGGCGAGCTAGTGAAGTCGTCAAACGTACGAAGTCGGTCAACGGTACCATTGCAAGCGTCAACGCCGTTAACAAAGTTTCGGCGCGCGACTGCGGTTTTAACAGAACCGACATCATAGTACGAAACAGTACCACCATAGAAGAATGGGTTGGCAAAGCCATGCACAATGCCGTCTTTCTGGTCTGCCAGCGCCATGATTCCAGCAACGAGTGGGCACGATAGACTTGTTCCGCCGATGCGATATTCGTCGTAGGACGCGCCACCGGGCCCGTTGCACGTCGGGGGAAAACTCTGCGTCTGACCGATGAGGTAGCCGGTATTTGGGTCGCCGACCGCGGCTATGTCAGGAACGGCCCGTCCAGCGAAGCCGGAGCATTGCGTTAAGGGGTCCGCCGTTACCGTCAACGCCGACTGGTAGCCGGGGCGCGAGAAGAGGCAGCTGACGCCACCGCCTGAACCATAGAGCCATCCGTTGCAGCCGGGCGCGCGGGTGCAGTTCAAGTTAGAACTGTTGCAACTATACGTGCTTGTGTCCCAGCCAGTCTCAACGGCACGTGTGTTTCCTGAAGTTACACCGAGGCTGGTGCCGCCAACCGCTGTCACCCACGGGCTTGAGGCGGGCCAATCCACGGTCGCATAGCCGTGGACGCACGTTTCATCTGCATTGTCGCCCGACGAGAAATAGATGCCGATGCCTTCGGCTGCGCCTTGGATGAGCGTGTCCTCAAATGGCTTAATAAATCCAGTTGGCAGGAATTCTGTCGTGAAGCCATACGAATTGCTCACGATCTGCGCGAGATGCTGATCCACCACGTGATTCATCGCCGCGTCCAAGTCCTGGTAATTGTTGGGCGCGCCGACGTAAACGATGTTGGCGTTGGGCGCCATGCCGTGAACCGCTTCTACGTCCAGCGTTTCTTCGCCATACCATCCCTGCGGATCCTGTCTTGGATTCTGTGGACGGTTGTACGTGCCAGGCGCCACGACTTGCGTGAGCGTGCCGCCACCGGGCGACCCGAACTGCGGAATCACGCGATTAGTTGACCATTGGTTAGCATCCTGGAGGATGGTCGGCGATGCGTAGGCGTCGATGATCGCCACGGTCTGACCGGTGCCATCGTAACCTGAGACGTTATACGTGCCATTGATCTGCGCAGGGCTATGTCCCTTCTCAGACCACGGTACCGACGGAAGGGCAACGTCTGTAAAGCCGGCCGGGAAAGCATACCCCGGTGCTGCTGGAGGCGGGGTGTATGGCGGCACGGCTACGCCCGTGAGATATTGCGCCCAGAAGGTCGAGAGCGGAGGCGCGTTCCTGAACCCGGCGCTCGGTGGTGCCTTGCCCTCCACGATATGATTCGTATGGACAAACTCGTAACTTTCATCGAGCCCGATAACCGCGTTAACCATGCCAGCCAGCGAAGACGGGATAGATACATCCGCGGACGGTGAGCGGAGATCTAGTCCGTTAGCCTTATACATGCCAAAGCTGACACCGAACGCCGCTTGTGCCTGCGCAATCGTTCCCTCCGCCGACACGTAATGATTGTTTGCCGGCGTGTACACCAAATTAAACCCCTGGCTTTGCAGCCAACTCTGGACTTGCGCCACTTGATTGGCAGTCGGCGCGAACTGCTGCCGGAATTGCGCCGGGGTCAGGTAATGACGGTATGACTTGCTGTGCGGATCGGATACAGCGCGCGCCAGTGCTTCTGCGCCAGACGCATTATTCCAGCCCAGATAGACGCGGAATCCTACGCTCTTACTTGAAGCGGCCGCGCTGATATAATTGCCGGGCTTAGCCCAACTCGGTTTGCTCCCTTTGAGCGTCGATCGAGGTGATGGTGCCGCGAGAGCGACAATGGCTATGACAACGGAAGAGAGTAATAGAGACACTGCGAGGAGTTTTTTCATAAGTTTTGGTTTAGTGGAAAGTCCGCGAGAATCGATGGAGACGACTTACGTGTCAAGGGCTATTTGCATAAATAAAAGCGGTATTTTGCACACCAAGAAAAATTTAAAATCGTGGAATGCCCCAGCGCCCGGCGCAAGCACCGCTACACGAGTGACAATCATTTTTCGCGGTGAGATTGTCCGACTCGCTTCCGTTCCTCGAAAAAAATCTACAGCTGAAAATTCCGGTCTAATCCTGGCAGGGAGATTCTTACAGCTC
>QHOJ01000229.1 GCA_003218735.1 Verrucomicrobiota bacterium | reverse complement strand
GAACGGTTGCTTCAAGGAGACGAGGCGACTGCGGAAAAAATCACCGAACAGTTCGGTGACAAACCCTACAGCGTTTTCCGAGTACCCAAAACAGCGTTGGCCAATCTGCCACCTCATCCACGCCTCCGGCGCGCCAGTCTGATTTCGCGCTTCGCCGCGGCCGCCGGTTTGGAGGCGCTGCAAGCCGCAGGAATAAAAGTCGATCCTCGGAATGCGGACCGAATCGCTCTCGTCTTTGCAATCTCAAATGGCGGGGTGATTTATACGAAGCGCTTCTACCGCGATATCGTGGAGGCGGGCGCGCAGGCAGCCAGTCCGCTCCTGTTTCCCGAAACCGTTTTCAATGCACCGGCGAGCCATGTTGCGGCGATTCTCGGAATCACTGGTGCCACTTATACCTTGGTCGGTGACAGCGCCGTGGGTCTTCTGGCAATTAGGATGGCAGAAGACTTGATGATGAACAGTGCGCTCGATTACTGCCTTGTTGTTGGGGCTGAAGAAGTCGATTGGCTGCTATGCGATGCATATCGGCGGTGGCGGCTGCTTCGTTTGGCGCCTCCAGTGGAGCCATTCAGCGAGATCTCAGAAGGGATGATTTTGAGCGAAGGGGCGGGAGCAGTCTTGCTCGCACGGCATGGCTCGATAATGATCGACCACATCCATCCTGGCAGCTATTACCGGAGACGCACGGAAGCCGAAGGAGTTTTAAATCGAATCTTGTGCGATCTCAGTCAGACCGAAATCGATCTTGTTGTCTCGAGCGCCAACGGCACGTTTATCGATCAAGCGGAATGCAAAGCGCTAAGGCAGATTGTCCCGGATGCGTTTGTCTACACCCCAAAACCAGCGCTCGGCGAAAGTGTTGGCGCTGCTGGACTGTGGCAGGTCATCGTAGGAGCCCAGGCTTTGCATCGTGGCGAGCTTCCGCCTGTGCTCCATGGAGCTCTACCGATTCCGCTGCAGATTTCGGCTTTGCGTATGTCCGTGGCAACGGCATGCCACGCAATCGTTTTAAGCTGTGGAGTCAATCAGCAAATCGCAGGTTTGCGGCTCCGAAAGGGTTCGGAACCGCCAATTATCTCGGCGTTGCCGATCCAATGATGACCGATCCAGTTCCCTATCGAGGCCAGCTCTCCGGACCTGAGCGCAAACCGGTTTTGACTTTGCAGAAAGGCTTGGCTGCGGTACCTTCGGCGTCCGCCATGCGAAAGCCGCTTTTATTGCTCGTCATTCTCCTTGCGAGCACCGGTTTTATCACAGGAGCAATTAAGACTCCGGAGAATGCGCCGATTGAAATCACGTCCACTGGGGAAACGACATATGAAAACGGGCTGGCGACGGCTCGAGATAATGTCGCCATTCATGTCGGCGACACAGATATTTACGACGATTACGCTCAATATAATTCGGAAACGCACGACGTGGAAGTGAGAGGCCACGTGCTGATTTACCGCGATGTAACCTTCTACCTCGTCGATAGCGGTATTTATAACGTCAACACTAAACAGCTTCGAGCGATAAATGCGCGAACGGAATCGGAACCATATTTTCTAAGCGGCGAGAATGTCACCGAAATTTCCGAGAATGCCTATCTGATAAAGAATGGAACGTTCACTACGCATGATGCGCCGAACCCCGATTTCCATCTCCAGGCGCGCACGATTCGTGTCTATGAGAAAGACCGCGTAATTTTTCAGAACGTGACGTTTTACGTTGGGAAGGTCCCCATTTTTTGGTGGCCCTACATGTATCAGTCACTCAATGACGCCTTTAGTTTTACAGTCGCACCAGCCTATCTAAGTTCGTGGGGACCGTCGCTTCTCACTCAGGTTACCTTTCCAATCACAGACCAGATCAAGGGCCGAGTTCGGCTCGATTATCGGGGGCGGCGGGGCGTGGCCATTGGCTTTGATTCCAACATAGAATATGGGAAAGACAACAGCAGCTGGGCCAGGCTCAAAAACTACTACATACAGGATCAAAACCCAAATTTGAATCAAACGGCTGTGCCACGAAAAGATGTTCCTACTGGACGATACCGGCTCAGCCTGGAAGATCGGACCAACTTTACCGAAAGTATCTACGGTATCGCTAACACCACAAAACTGAGCGACCAGTACGTTTTGCAGGACTTTTATCCGGGTGAGTTTCGGATCGATCCTGTGCCTGATAACGTCGTCGCACTAACAAAAACGGACCCGTTTTTTACGATCACCGGCATAGCGCGTTTCCAGGCGAACCAGTTCTTCACCACAACAGAACGTTTGCCCGAAGTGGTATTGGATATTAAGCGTCATGCGCTTTTCGGGGGACCCATTTTTTATGAAGGCGAGACCGGCTTTGCTAATTTGCGGCTACAATTCCCTCAGGGTGCAGGTTTTGAGAACTACGGCACGGATCGCTTCGACACTTTCCATCAACTAACTTATCCAAACACATACTTTGGATGGCTTTCCGTTGTACCACGGGTTGGCTTTCGCGGCACCTATTATGGTAAGACATGGGACCTGGGGACGACAACCTTCATGCCACCCTCAAATCCGCTCGAGCCTGACTTTATTCTCCCGCCCCCGACGCTGGCTAACCCAGTTAAGTTCGACGGAGATACTTTTCGCACTGTCTTTG